>CAOJHG010000001.1 GCA_948435975.1 uncultured Oscillibacter sp.
TGAGGATGGTCTCCGCCAGGGTGTCGATGGAGTCCCCCTTTGTCCGCTGGGAGATACCCACGGCCAGGACTTCCGGGGAAAGGATCAGGATGTCCCCGCCTTCCAGAGAAGAGGTCTCGCCCCGGTCGTACCAGCGCGGCGCGTGCTTATATTCGGGATTGTTCTCGAAGATGAACTTGCCGAAAAGGGTCTCCCGGTTGCGGGTGGCGGTAAGCATCTTGTGGATGGATACGCCGGTGCCGATGGTAGCAAAGGGGTCCCGGGTAAAATAGAGGTTGGGCATGGGGTCCACCACGAAGGGATAGTCGCTCTGGGCGGCGGAGAGGAGGTCCGCCAGCTTCTCACTCTCTCCCTGGAGCTCGCTTTTCCGAACGCCCGCCATCATGGTGGAAACCATCTTCTTATCCGGCATTTTTCCCAGGTACTCGCCCAGGAGCACTCTGCTGCGCTGGTCCTGAATGCCCGCCTCGTCCAGAAATTGGATGACAAGCTCTTTCCGGACCTCATCAGAGGTAATGGAATTCACCACCAGGTCGGTAAGGTAAACCACCTCCACGCCCTGCTGCCGGAGGCAATCAGCAAAGGCGTCGTGTTCCTTCTGGGCTTCCCGCAAGTAGGGAATGTCGTCAAAGAGGAGGCGATCCAGATATTCCGGCATCAGGTTTTCCAGTTCCTGTCCAGGGCGGTGGAGCAGGACCTTTTTTAACCTCCCAATCTCGGAGGTATTATGGATTCCGGTCTCCAAAGTAAATTCACTCCTTTATGCTTTTGCAGTCTGGGGTCTTTCGCTCCTTAGAATCTGTTGATTTTCTGTTTTCATTCATTGGATTTGAAATTTCTCCACCAATGCAAAGCAATCTCATTTAGCCAGGTCCCTCGGCCCAACTGCAAAATCGGGACCTGGCTTTCTCTGGGCGGTTCCCTTCTTTTCCGCAAAATCCAGCAGACCGCCGCCGGCAGCGCAAAAAGAAAAAGAAGAAATTCCCTTGACAATGAGGCAGAGAGCTGTTATACTGGGAAAGCAAAACAAAGAAGGCTGGCTGCATCCGCCTCACCTCCCGCTTTTGGCAAAGAGGTTTACAACGTTTTTCCGCAAGCTGCTCTTTCGGCGGTTTGCTGTTGTTGCGCGGGTGCCGTTATGGTTCCCGCGTTTTGTGATTTTTAGGATGGAGGTGCTTTGACCATTAGTAAGCAAGTGCATGAGCTGAACGAGGATATCAACGACAAGGAGATCCGGCTGATCGGTCCTGCGGGCGAGCAGCTTGGCCTTATGCCCCCTGCCCAGGCCCTGCGAATCGCCGAGGAACAGAACCTGGATCTGGTGAAGATCTCTCCCCAGGCGAAGCCCCCGGTGTGCAAGCTGATGAACTATGGGAAGTTCCGGTTTGAGCAAAGCAAGCGGGAAAAAGAAGCCAGGAAAAACCAGCATGTGGTTGAGATCAAGGAGATCCGGATGTCCCCCGGCATCGACATCGGGGATTTCAACACGAAGCTCCGGAATGCCTTGAAGTTCATCGCCGAAGGCAACCGGGTGAAGGTTTCCGTCCGTTTCCGCGGCCGCGAGATGGCCCACACCGACATCGGCCGGGAACTGCTGACCCGTTTTGCCGGGGAGTGCGCCGGGGCTGCGAACCTGGACCGGCCTCCCAAGCTGGAGGGACGGATGATGTCCATCTTCCTCTCCCCCAAGACCGGCAAGTAAGCGGCGGTTTCGCAGCACCCTCTGCCGGAAGCGTAAAATTTGAGTTTTTTGAAATACACGGAAGGAGCTATTTGTCATGCCGAAACTGAAAACCCACAGCGGCGCAAAGAAGAGATTCAGCCTCACCAAGAGCGGGAAAGTCAAGCGCGCCAAGGCCTTTAAGCGCCACATTCTGACCAAGAAGGACACCAAGCGGACCCGCCGCCTCCGGGCCGGAGGATATGCCGACGCCACCAACGTGGACGCCGTCCGCAAGATGATCCCCTACAAGTAAGCGAAAAAAGGAGGCTTTTACAATGGCTAGAGTGAAGGGCGCGATGATGACGCGCAAGAGAAGAAATAAGATCATGAAGCTGGCGAAGGGGTATTGGGGTTCCAAGTCCAAGCACTTCCGCGTAGCAAATCAGGCAGTGATGAAGTCCCTGAGCTATGCCTACACCGGCCGCAAGCTGAAGAAGCGGGACTTCCGTTCTCTGTGGATCACCCGCATTTCCGCCGCCTGCAAGCTCAACGGCATGAACTATTCCACCTTTATGCACGGCCTGAAGACCGCCGGCATTGAAATCAACCGCAAGATGCTGGCCGAGCTGGCTGTCAACGACGCCGCCGCATTCACCCAGTTGACCGAGCTGGCGAAGAAGGCGTAAACACTAGCTCCTGCATAGAAGAAAGGCTCCCGGAGATTTTTCCGGAAGCCTTTTTATCTTTTGCAGGGGGCGTTTTTTATTTGCCCTTCCAGCGGTCCAGGGTGGGAAGAAGCCTCATCAGGAAGGTGCGGTTTTCCTCCGGGGTCCCGAAGGGCATGTAGGGCAGGCAGTATTCCACCATTTCCTCCATGGTGCAGTCCGCGCAAAAGTCCCCGTTGTCCCAGCACCACTTGCAGTAATGCTCATTGGGCGCACCGTCCTGATAACGCCCCATCTGCTCCGGCACAATGGGCATTCCGCAGCTCTGGCAGGCCAGGTCCGTCGGATAGCCCAGGAGCGTGTTAATGGAGACCTGGAAAAGACTGGAGATCGCTTGCAGCGTCTCGATTGCCGGCACGGTCTCTCCTCTCTCCCAGCGGGACACTGCCTGCCGGGTCACATGGAGCTTTTCCGCAATCTCATTCTGAGACAGGCCCGCCTTTTTGCGCAGGTCTGTGAAATTCTCTTGAAACGTCATCATGTTCGCCTCCTTGTTCTATAGCATAGCACGTTCGGAGGCGCACCGTCAAGCAACGCACGGTTGCCTCTAGCGGAGGAACGTAATGGTGCCGGAAAAATGTTCCATTTTGCCCCGGCGGTAGACGACGGTCCTGGGCGGAAGCTCTACCGTGAACGAAAGCGGGTCCCCTGTCTGCCATCGCTGGAGAATGCGGCCGTCTTTTGTGTAGAACTCCAGAGTCATGAGTCCCCGCGTTTGGGTGACTTCAATGGAAAGCTTCCCGCCCATTTTGGAGAGGTGCCCGCTCCGATGGCCCCGGCCGGTGTCAAAACCCATCGTACAGTTATCATAGAGCAGCTTTTTGTAATAGCTCATGCCGTTTATCGGGATACCGGCTTTTTTCGTTATCCAGATGCAAAAGCCTCCCCCCAGCACCGTCAGCACGAAAATGAGCACAAGCATAAAAATCAAATCAGATGCGTCCATACGCCCTCACTTCGCCGTGAAGACCATAACGGTCCGGGGCCCTATGGTAAAGGACAGCCCGTCCATCCTGCGGCGGGACTGCTCCGCCTGCCAGGTATCCGCGGCCAGCTCCCACCGCAGGGACGGCGGCGGCGCGGGCAGGCGGATTTCCAACTTCTCCCAGTAAGCGTTTGATGCTACGTAGACCATTTGAGGCCCTTCCTTCGGGTCCCGGCCCGCAAAGAGCACGCCCACATAGCGCTCATGGTCTTGGAAGGGCTTCTGCCAAGGCTCCGTGCTGTGGAAGCTGACGTCGGTGAAGTTGTAGAGGCCGTCGCTGAGGTTCACCCGGAGGATGCGGAACTCCTTGCGGAGCTGGATCATGTACTGGAAGAAGCGGAACATGTCCTTGTTTTTTTCCAGCAGCCGCCAGTCCAGCCAACTGGTGAGATTATCTTGACAATAGGCGTTGTTGTTGCCAAACTGTGTATTGCAGAACTCGTCTCCTGCCAGGAACATGGGAATCCCCCTGCTGCACATCAGGAGGGCGAAAGCGTTCCGCATCATCCGCAGGCGCAGGGCGTTTATCTCCGGATCGTCCGTCTCGCCCTCCGCGCCGCAGTTCCAACTGTTGTTGTCAGAGGCGCCGTCGGTGTTGTTCCAGCCGTTCTTTTCGTTGTGCTTCTCATTGTAGGCGAAAAGATCATAGAGGGTAAAGCCGTCGTGACAGGTGAAGAAATTGATGGAGGCGTTCTTCCGGCTCTCGGCCTTATAAATGTCGGTAGAGCCGCTGATACGCTGGAGGGCCGTAGGAGCCATGCCGCCATCGCCCTTGATGTAGCGGCGCATGTCATCCCGGTACTTCCCATTCCATTCTGCCCAGCGGTTCCAGGCGGGGAAGGTGCCCACCTGATACAGTCCGCCCGCGTCCCAGGCTTCGGCAATCAGCTTCACGTCTCCCAAGATCGGGTCAAAGGCCATGGCCTGGAGGAGAGGCGGCTTGTTCATGGGGGACCCGTCCTCGTTCCGCCCCAGGATAGAGGCCAGGTCGAAGCGGAAGCCGTTCACCCGGTAGGTGGTGACCCAGTAGCGCAGGCAGTCCATGATCATCTGATGAACAATAGGGTGATTGCAGTTCAAGGTATTGCCGCAGCCGCTGAAATTGTAGTATTTCCCCTCGGGCGTGAGGAGGTAGTAGATATTGTTGTCGAAGCCCTTGAAGGAGAAGAAGGGTCCCTGCTCGTTGCCCTCCGCCGTGTGGTTAAAGACGACGTCCAGGTAGACCTCGATGCCGCTGCGGTTAAACTCCTGGATGAGACGCTTGAGCTCGTTTCCCTCCCGGTTGTACTCCAGCCCGGCGGTATAGCTGGTATTGGGGGCGAAGAAGCTGACGGTGGAATAGCCCCAGTAGTTGTAGAGCTTCTCCCCGTTGACCTCCCGGTAATCCTGCATCTCGTCAAACTCGAAAATAGGCATGAGCTCCACAGCATTGACGCCCAGGGATTTTAAGTAGGGGATCTTCTCCCGGAGTCCGTCGAAGGTGCCGGGGTGCTGGACGCCGGAGGATTCGTGAATCGTAAAGCCCCGGACGTGGAGCTCGTAAATCACCAGGTCCTCCATAGGAATCAGGGGCCGGGGTGTGTCTCCCCACTCGAAGTCGTCCTTCACCACCCGGGCCTTGTAGCGGGCGTCCCAGGACTGGTCAACTCCCCACTGGCTCTGTCCTGTCACCGCTCTGGCGTAGGGGTCCAGGAGGTATTTGGTTTTATCAAAAATCAGGCCCTTCTCCGGGTCATAGGGTCCATCTACCCGGTAAGCGTATTCAAATTCCTCGATGTCCAGCTTGAAGACAATCATGGAATATACGTTGCCGATGCGGTAGTGGGGCGGAAAGCGGAGGACGGCGTAGGGTTCCTTCTCTGTCCGCCGGAATAAGAGCAGCTCAATGAATGCGGCCCCGTGAGAGTGAACGGTGAAGTTGACGCCGCCGGGGATTGCGGTAGCGCCGTTGATCTCATAAAAGCCGGGCCGCACGTCAAATCCGTTCAGGCGGTCCATAGGGATCAGGTGGATGGTGCGGGGCAGGGCAACTACGGCTTCGCTCTTCTCGACGGTCTGACGGCCGGGCGCGTTTTTGTTCGTCACTTCCTTCTCCTTCCCCCGCCGTATGTCTGGCGGTTTGGATATGCTACCTTATTATATAATATCTTTGGAGGCTTGACAACAGAGAATTCAGGGCGCAGAGAGAGTCTCCTGAAATTTCCTTTTAGATTTTTTCCTGCCCAATGAAAAATCTGCCGGAGCAGCGCCGTGTTAAGAGTGAAGGGAGTGAGGAGTGTGGTTCCATTTGGTACCGATGAAACCATATACAGCCAGGTTGTGACGGAGTACAGTTCCATGCTACTTCGGCTGGCCTGTACCCGTTTGGGTTCCACCGTCGATGCGGAAGACGCCGTTCAGGAAACATTTCTGCGCTTGCTGACGGCACGACCGGCCTTCCGGGACAGGGAACACGAAAAAGCCTGGCTCATCCGCACCACCCTTCAGCGCGCCAGCGACATCCGCCGGAAAGCGGAACGCAAGCGCAGCGTCCCCTTAGAAGCCGTGGCAGAGACCGCCGCGCCGGATAAAGACGGAGAACTGCTTTCCGCTGTCCGGGCACTGCCGGAGAAATACAGTGCGCCGGTCCACCTCCACTACTACGAGGGATATTCCATCAAAGAAATTGCGAAGCTGCTGGGCCTGCCTGCCGCAACCGTAGGCACCCGCCTGGCCCGTGGCCGGGAGCGGCTGCGGCAGATGCTGAAGGAGGAAGAGAGATGAACCAAGACGATTACCGTCGGGCCTTTGATACCCTCTCCTTTTCCGCGGACTTCCAGGAGCGGACAGCGGACCTGCTGCAAAAGCGCGCCCGTGAACTGGAAAAGGAGTGCGACAAAATGACTTTTGGAAAGACGAAAAAACTGGCGGTCCTGATCGCCGCGTGTATTGCTCTGCTGGCGGTGTCGGTTTCTGCCGCTGTGATGCTGCTGTCCCCGTCGGAGGTAGCGGTAGAAGCCGGCCAGCCCCTGTTGGCGGAGGCGTTTCAGAACCCGGATGCCATTTCCATCAATGAGACCGTGGAGAGCGGGGAGTTTTCCATCACCATGCTGGGGCTGGTATCCGGTAAAAATCTGGATGTGCTGAACCAGAACCTGGATGCGGCGCATACCTACGCGGTGCTGGCTCTGCGCTGCCTAGACGGTACGCCGCTGGAGAATCAGACCTTTGACTTTATGCGCTATACCATGACCCCGCTGGTGTCTGGCTGTGCGCCTACGGCAGTGAACAACTGGACGCTGAACGCTACGGCCCAGGGGATTGCGGTGGACGGTGTGTATTATTACCTGCTGGACACGGAAAGCATAGAGATGTTTGCTGACCGCACGGTTTATATGGCTTTCTATGAGGGTATGGCCCCCAACAACGACATCTTTACCTTGGCGGAAGACGGCAGTATCTCCTTTACAGAGGATTTCGAGGGCGTGCAGGCACTGTTCACCCTGCCTCTGGACCCTGCCAAGGCGGACCCTGACGCGGCGGATGCGTTCATCGCGGACACCGGACTGACTGGCTAGAGCAACGAGAGAACAGAGGGCGCGGATTATGAGACGGAGTATCAGGAGGATGAGAATGGGAATCCAACCATCAGCCTTTGGCCCGCGGAGGACAGCGAATAAATTTTGACTCTTGGAAGGCCCCGCCGGGATTGTCTGGCGGGGCCTTCCAGTCTTGCGGAACGTCGGAATTTGTGTTATACTGGGGGTGGAACTCAGACTGAAACGGGGAGGAAACATCCCATGAAATCGAAAGCCGCCGTGAACCGGATCATTAAGACCTTGAAGGGCATTTACGCCGACGCCCTGTGCTCCCTGCAATATGAGAAGGATTATGAACTGCTGTTTGCCGTCCGGCTGTCCGCCCAGTGTACTGACGCACGGGTGAACCAGGTGACTCCCGCCCTCTACGCCCGCTTCCCCACCCTGGAGAGCTTCGCGGAGGCGGACCCTGCGGAGGTGGGCGAGTATATCCACTCCTGCGGCTTCTATAACGGCAAGTCCCGGGATATCGTAGCCTGCGCCCAAAAGCTGCTGGCGGAGTTCGGCGGCAAGGTTCCCGGCACCATGGATGAGCTGGTCAGTCTCCCCGGCGTGGGGCGGAAGACCGCCAACCTGATTCTGGGAGACGTCTATCAAAAGCCCGCCTACGTCTGCGACACCCACTGCATCCGCATCACGGGCCGCCTCGGGCTGACGGACGGTTCTAAGGACCCCCTCCAGGTGGAGCAGCAGCTTCGTGAGATTCTGCCCCCTAAAGAGTCCTCAGACTTCTGCCACCGGATGGTGCTCTTTGGACGGGATACCTGTACGGCCCGCTCTCCCAAATGTACGGACTGCCCCCTTGCTAATGACTGCGACACCAGCAAAGCCAGCCGCGCCGCCGCCAAGACGGGCGGGAAGAAATCCTAACAGCGCACCGTTTATCCGCGCCGCTCCGGACATTCTCCGGGGGCGGCGCGCTTCCTTTTTCTGGGGAGGCACATTTTTCCGCGGCCTTTCATATACTGAGCTGAAGACGGTTGGAAGGCCCGTGCTTTCCGGCGTCGAAGATTCCGCAGAAGAGGAGGGAAAACGATATGGATGAGAAAACAGCCCAGATGGCGGAACAGCTCCGCCGGAATCCGGCAATGCTCAAAGCGCTGATGCAGTCTCAGGACGGCCAGGCGCTGATGCAGATGCTGACCCAGGGAGACCGGGGGGCCAGTTTGCAGAGGGCGGTTCAGTCCGCCGCCAGAGGGGACACCAGCGCCATGGTCCAGATGGTCAACCAGGTCATGCAGAGTCCCGGCGGGGCAGAGCTGGTGGAGCGCATCAACAAGGCGGTTCAGAAGTAACGCGCCCCATTCGCTTCCGTGTTCCCGGCGGGACGGAGGGCCTTATCCTTCAGCGGCCTGGCGGACGGCGGGAATACGGGTCCGATTTGAGGAAGGCAACAAAGGAAACGTGTGCGGCGTAAGCTGCCCGAAAGGAACCGTTCCGGATGCAGGCCGAAGAGTGGGGATAGAATATTTCCCAAATCCGATTGTTTTAGGGGGGCGTCATGGCGGATTTTAACGACCAACTGAATAACATCCTCTCCAACCCGGACGCCATGGCCCAGATCATGCAGCTTGCGCAGTCCTTGGGCGGCGGGTCGGCCGGAGGAGAATCCCCGCCGCCTCCCCAGACTCCACAGCCCCCGCAGCCTCAGCCGTCCTGGAGTCCCCCGGCTGGAAACGGCGGGAATAACATTCTGTCCTCTTTGACGGGCGGGATGGACCCCAAGCTGATGGCGAAGCTGCTGCCGCTGATTCAGGAGCTGGGGGGACAGCAGGACTCCAACGCCCGGCAGCTATTGTACGCTCTGCGGCCCTATTTGAAGGCGGAGCGGCAGGAGAAGATTGAGCGGGCCCTCCAGTTGGCGCGGCTGTTCCACCTGGGGAAGAAGTTTCTGTCAGGATGGGAGGGCTGAGGGATGTATAACCGGTATATCCGAAACGACAATGGCTCATACACCCGCATCCCGGAGGAGTCTCCCCCCCAGCGGGCGCCAGATGGTCCCTCCGGCCCGCCGCACGAGGGACCGCGCCCCGAGAGCCCTCCCGGCGGACCACCTCCCAGCAGCCCGCCGCCTGGAGGACCTGCCCCCGGAGGCCCGCTTCCCAGTGGTCCGCCTCCAAATGGGCCTCCTCCTGGCGGGGCTTTTCCGGGCAGGCCCTCTGGACGGCCTCCGCCTGGGGGCGGCCTGACTGACGGGCTGACCGGATTTCTCCAGCATATTCTTGACCAGTTCCATCTGGACCATGTGGATACCGGGGACCTTTTGCTTCTGGTGCTGCTGTTTTTCCTCTTCCGGGAGGATGCGGACGAGGAACTGCTGGTGGCGCTGGGACTGCTGCTCATCTTATAATCAGAAATTATTGGAAGGCTTCCGGCGTTTCCGGAGGCCTTTCTGTCATATCCGGGGCTGACAGGGCATAGGTTGTCCTAAGAGGTGAGGACATATGAAACAAAAGCATATTGCCGCCGGGATTCTGCGGAGGGTGGAAGCTGGACTGCTGGCCGCCGGGACATTGTGGGTAATCGTGGTCACTGCTGGAAGCGATACGGCCTCCGAGGCTTTGACAGCGCTGCGGGCGGCGGCTCCGGTGAATGCGCTGCGGTGGGAGCTGGGGGACCTGTGGGAACGGGACGGCCTGTCTGCTGCTGCGGCTCTGACCATTGGGGAATCTCCGCTGCTGTCTGCGGCCCGTCCGGCAGTGGCGGAGCTGTGGAGCCTGGAGCGGCAGGAGGTCCCAGAGGAGGACGGGGAAACGCAGGACCATATTTCCACTCCGGTAGAGGAAACGCCCCTGGATGCAGACTCTCCAGAGGCGCTTGATAACGGCGTTCCAGCCAAGACGCTGGTACCCACGGACCCGGATGGATACACACTTTGCGGGCGGGTCTACATCAGCAACAGCACAAAACACCCGCTGTCCGCCGAGGCCCTGCGGGAACCCTTTGCCGCGAAGCTGACGGAAGAGGAACCGCAAATCCTGATCGTGCATACCCATGGAAGCGAAGCGTATACACCTGTGCCGGGGACAGAGGTTGTATGGTCCGGGGACTATCGGACGACGGATTACCGCTACAATGTGGTAAAGGTGGGGGACGAGATGGCGGCTGTGTTCGGGGAAGCGGGCATTTCCGTGTTGCATGACCGGACGCTGTATGACTATCCATCCTATTCCGGGGCGTATGACCGCTCTCTGGTGTCCATTGAGCGGTATTTGGAACAATATCCGTCGATTCAATTTGTGCTGGACGTGCATCGGGACGCCATTGAGGACGGGCAGGGGAATCAATACAAGGTGGTCTCAGAGACAGAAGAGGGCCTTTCAGCACAGATGACGCTGGTAATCGGCAGTGACGGAAGCGGGCTGAGTCATCCGGAGTGGATGGAAAATCTAAAGCTGGCGGCGGCCATTCAGGAAGAGGCGCTGGCACAGTATCCAACGCTGATGCGGCCCGTATTGCTGCGGAACTCCCGGTATAACCAGCACGCGACAAAAGGCTCTCTTTTAATCGAGGTCGGGGCGGCGGGGAACTCCCCAGAGGAAGCGGTCCTTGCGGGACGGCTGTTTGCAAAGAATATGATTGCAGTCCTGCGTCCATAGCAGGCCGGCCCTGCTTCCTCAAAAAGCCGCCGTCATCATACCTGAGCCAGTCCGCCTCCCTCCCGGCATGGTCCATTCCAGCGTTCCGATTTTATGAGGCAGGCAGCGTCATGCGCCTCACTGCATAAACATCCCGCCATTCACATTCAGACAGGCGCCAGTCATATAGCGAGACATATCCGACGCCAGGAACAGCACTACATCCGCAATGTCCTCCGGCTCGCCCAGGCGGTGCATCGGCACGGCCATCGGGTCCCAGTCGCTTCCAAAAACCTTCTCCATCGCCGTCTTGATATTTCCCGGCGCCACGCTGTTGCAGGTCACGCCATACGCCGCCCCCTGCTTCGCAACCGACCGCGTCAACGTCAAAATCGCGCCCTTTGTCGTCGCATAATCCACGCCGGATGTTAAGCCGCCCACATGCCCCGCAATGGAAGCCATGTTAATAATCCGCCCGTATCCCTTGGCCTTCATAATCCGCAGCGCCCTCTGCGCAAACAGGAACGGCCCTGTAATATTGATGCCGTAGGTAAAATTCCAGTGGTCCAAGGTCATCTCGTCGAATGGGATCTTGTTCGTAACGCCCGCGTTGTTCACCAAAATATCCAGCGTCCCGAATTCCTTCTCCAGCACCGCAAAGCAGTGGTCCGCGTCCGCCTCCTTGGAAACGTCCGTCTGCACCGCCACGCACCTGCATCCCGGATACGCCGCCATAATCTCTGACGCCACCTTCTCCGCATCCTGGAGCTTCAAATCGGCAATCAGGATTCCCGCTGCGCCCGCCTCGGCAAATTTCCAGCAGTCGCACGCGCCAATACCTGCCCCGCCGCCAGTGACCAGGGCAATCTTTCCTTCCAGTAATCTGCTCTCCATCAGTTTCTCCTCATTTCATATAAAAATATTCTCCGCCCCGGGAGGAGCGAAAAGGGACCCCATTCCAAACGTGTCCGCTATGTTTCATGGAGCGAACCTCTGCCAGCAGACACGCAGTCAAAAAATCCGCCCGCCCATGGTCCGGCTGAGCGGATCTCTGTTGCGGTCAGTTCTCCGGGATATCGCCCACGCCATCCAGGATGAACCGGGGACGGTAGGGATACTGGCCGCAGGTCTCCCGTGTGGACACGCCGGAGAGCACCAGGACCGTATCCAGGCCCGTCTCGATTCCGGCAATGATATCCGTGTCCATACGGTCGCCCACCATCACCGCATTCTCAGAGTGAACCCCCAGCATCCGCAGACCGGTCCGCATCATCAGCGGGTTGGGCTTGCCCACAAAGTAGGCGCTTTTCTCTGTGGCAAGCTCGATTGGGGCGATCAGCGCACGGCAGGCGGGCACAAGACCTCCCTCCACCGGCGCGGTCAGGTCCGGGTTGGTGCCAATGAGCTTCGCGCCGCCATTCACGAGACGGATGGCCTTGGTGATTTGCTCCAGGTTATAGGCCAAGGACTCTCCTACCACCACATAATCCGGATTTACGTCGTTATAGGTAATGCCCTTGTCATAGAGCGCGTTCATAATGCCATGCTCCCCCACCACATAAGCGCTGCACCCTGGCGCTTGATTGTCCAGGAAATGCGCGGTAGCCAAAGCGCTTGTATAGAAGTGGGATTCATCCACATCCAGACCCATCCGCGCCAGCTTCTGTTGGAGCTCTTTGGGGGTGTACTGACTGGAGTTGGTGAGAAACAGATAGTTCTTTTTCTCCTTCGCCAGCCAGTTGACGAACTTTTCCACCCCCGGCAGAAGCTGGTTTCCATGGTAGATCACGCCGTCCATGTCGCATATAAAGCCTTTTTTCTTCCGTAATTGGTCCATAAACGTTCTCCTATTTCTTCCAGGCCGCAGAGGCCCTATGCCGCGCTTTCCCGGTTCCGCGCAAATTTTCCGTATATTCCTTTGGGGCACAGTCAACGGCGCACACTCCACAGTATAACAGAAAAGGCGCCATATAAACAGAGCCATTCTGTCCCATCAATTACGCAGCGGCTCCTGCCCTTTCTGAGAACATCCCTCCGAAAATCAGAACCGTTGGAAGGAATTTTTTCCAAAGCGTCCCTTTATTTCATCGTACCATGGAAATTCCCCAATGTCAAACACTCCGCACAGTCTTTTTGTCACTCCAGCACGCTATACTGCGTATCGTCTACAGCCTCCAGCCACTCGTTTGCGCAGTCCTCGCCGGGAGCCTCAAAAGCCACATGAGAAAACCAGCTATCCCTGGCCGCGCCATGCCAATGCTTCACACCAGCGGGGATATACACCACATCGCCAGGGTTCAGCGCCTGGGCCTCCCGCCCCCACTCCTGATACCAGCCCCGGCCATTGGTACAAAGCAGAATCTGTCCGCCGCCCTTGCTGGCATGGTGAATGTGCCAGTTGTTCCGGCAGCCCGGCTCAAAGGTGACATTTGCCATGAAAACCGTCTGCTTGGGGTCGGTAAGGGGCTTGAGATAGCTGTTTCCAATAAAATACTGGGCAAACGCCTGATTGGACTCACCCAGGCCGAACAGTCCGCCGTCCGTGCCGCTGTCATCCTTGTAGACCTCCACTGCCGCCCGGAACGCCGCCCAAGCATTAGGCCATCCGGCATAGAAAGCCAAATGGGTCAAAATCTCTGCCATTTCGTCTTTGGTCACGCCGTTTTTCCTGGCGTTTATCAGGTGGAACTGAAAAGAGCTGTCAATCAGCCCCTTACTCACCAGGGCGGAAACAGTGAGAATAGAGCGCATCTTCAGGGACAGCGTTCCTTCCCGGCTCCAGACCTCACCGAAGAGGACGTCGTCGTTCAGTTCTGCGAATTTGGGGGGCGAATTCCCCCAGTTGGTCTCTGCCTGCTGTTTGCTTAACCATAATACATATACCTCCATTTAAAATTCAGGGCGGAACTCACCGCTCGTACATGCAGCTTCATGACTTTTCCAGCTATTTATGATGGATGCCCACGCCCGGCCCCGCGCCATTGGTTCACAGCAAATCACCCCAGGGACAAGGTAACGCTGGCATCGCCGCTCCCCAGAATGCTTCACAGCTCCGCCAATGCGCGGGCGGAGGAATTATCTGCCAGCGCGGCAGTGAGCGTGGTCCCGTTTACTGTGATGTTCAGGATAGGATCATCTCCTTCTGTTGTATTCGCTGTTTTTCCTGTCAGCTCCAGGCCATTGACCCATCTTGCCACTGCATTTTGGGAGGTACTGCCGCTGAAACGGCGGCCGTCCAGCCAGCGGGAGGAAGGGGCCAAGGCGTGGAGGTTTGCGGCGCTGGAGCCAATGGGACTGCTTCCGGAGGTGCAGAAGGGCACGATGGTTTTCCCAACGAAATCGCCGCTTTCCAGGAATGTGCTGATAATCTTTGGAGCCTGCCCATGCCAGATAGGATAGCCCAGGAATAATGTAAAATATTTCATTTCTCTTCTCTGACATACCCAAAAAATATAGTGGCTTTTGGCGGCTTGCTTCAACGCTGCCTCTGTCTGACACAGCGGCTCCAGAGAAAACCTGATTCTTTTCCACCGGATTTTTACACTACAGCCGATTCTTCTCTCCCCATTCACACATGCCGTCCAGAATTGGAATGAGGGATTTTCCCCGCTCCGTCAGGCTGTATTCCACCTTTGGCGGGATTTGGGGATACTCCTCCCGGTGAACCAGTTGGTCTGCCTCCAGTTCCTTCAGCGAAGAACTGAGGGTCTTATAAGAAATTTCCCCAATATATCGCTTCATCTCATTGAACCGCACGATATGAAACTCCATCAGCGTATAAAGTATCGTCATCTTGTATTTGCCATTGATAAGGGACAATGTGTAGTTAAAGCCGGTATCGTTCAGGCACTCCTGAGAAATGCAGCGTTTTTTCATAATCACGCTCTCCTTTAGGTAACTATATCTCCTTTAATCTATATGCCCTGCTTCTTTTTCTGCGGCCCCCCCGGTTCGGAAGCGGTATTTTCAAACCGCTCGAAGAAAACCAATAATCCGAACCCATCTCCTATTGGAAAAAGGTTCGGATTATATGACCGTGGTGCCGGTGGTGGGACTCGAACCCACACGGTATCGCTACCAACGGATTTTGAGTCCGTCACGTCTACCAATTCCATCACACCGGCATATCTCTTACATTATACAACATCTCTTCTTAAAATTCAAGAACTTTTTCAAAAAAATATGCCTCTCTTTCCTGGATACATCCGTCCCGCCCGATTTATGCTATTGATAATCTTCAATCACATCCTGAATCTCCGGGTCCCCGCTGTCCGCGTTCAAGGCCAGCAGCTCCGCCGTCACTTCCGGCACCGTCTGATTCACCACTTCCAGCAGGCGGCGGTAATTCCAGTCGTCCGCATACTCAAAGCCGTTCCGTACAACCTCAACAATATGCGCCGCCAACCAGTCTCTGGGAACTTCCGCAACCTTCTTCCGCCCCATCCCAATGCCATTCACGTTTTGTCCATAGCAGGCCCACTCCAGCAAAATCAGCAGGACCCGCCCCGCCGTTTCTTTATCACACGAATCCAGCGCCGTGAAATCACTCCCTGTAAATCCAACGCCCCGGACCTGCTCCCAAAGCCGCTTCTCCTGCCAAATCAACGCCTATCCTCCACCACAGTGAACGTCCCTCCGTACATCACTCAAAAATTTTTTCTTTTGATTACGAATATTTTCTTCACAGGGAGCCAAAATAGGGCTGTGCTCATTGAGAGTCGAGAGGAGGTGTCCTTAATGCAGAACAATCGTGAGAACAACCAGAACCGCAGCCAGAACGAGCAGCGCAGCCAGAATCAGCAGAACAACCAGAACGAGCAGCGCAGCCAGAAAGAAAACCGCAAGTAAAGCGGCCATAAAAAGCCATGGGGCAGACGTGCTTTGCTCCATGGCTTTTTATTCTGCGCTTTTGGGACTGCCGCGCCTGCTTCAGCCAGTCTCCTCCGGCAGGCGCACCTCCGGCATCAGCTCCTGGCCCACAATGGTCAGCATCTCCTCCAGCCTTGCACAGTCCTCCGGGCTGAACCGCCCAGCAACCCGGTCCATCACAGTCTTCAGATAGTCGATGGAAATGTTGTTGTAATCTATATATTTCTGGGTCGGCTCCAAATGGTACTCCCGCCGGTCGTCCGGAGACTGCACCTTGCGGATATAGCCCTTCTTCACCAGGCTGTTCACCTTGTAGGCCGCATTGGGAGAGGAAATGCACATAAAGTTGGCGAATTCGTTTACTGTGGGACTCCCCAGGGCCTGGATCGACTCCATGCAGAAGGTCTCCACCGTGGTCAGACTGGCCTCTCGGTCCTGGAAGCGGCGGAAAATCTCCTGGTAAAAATGCAGTTTAAATTTCGTATACACTCTGAAAAAAGCCTGTTCCAACTTCATATCCGTCCGCCCTCCGCAATCTCTGCGACATTTTTCCTCATTATAACAAACCTGCGGCAAAAGGGCAACCGGGCTTCTCTGGAATTTATGCCTCCGCTCCAATGGCGAAGGTCAGCTCGGCCGTGGCGGCAACCTCGCCGTTTACAGTGGCCACGCACTCGCCCACGCCAATGGGGCCCCGGTGGCGGGTCAGGCGGCACTCCATCTCCACCACGTCCCCAGGAGTTACCTGCCGCTTGAACCGGGCGTCCTTTACCCGGCCCAAGAAGGCCAATTTCCCCTGGTTTTCCGGCAGGGACAGGATCGCCACGCCCCCCACCTGCGCCATGGCCTCGATCAAGAGCACCCCAGGCATCACATGCTTTTGGGGAAAGTGGCCTTGAAAGAAGGGCTCGTTCACCGTCACGCACTTCACGCCCTTCGCCCATTGGCCTTCCTCGCCGTCTACGATCCGGTCCACCAGGGCAAAGGGATACCGATGGGGCAGAATCTTTGCAATCTGGTCAGAATCATACTGCATTCCCATATTTTACGCCTCCCACTTCTTAAAAAGGATGCTGCCATTGTGCCCGCCAAAGCCCAGGGAGTTGGACAGGGCATAGCGGACCCCAGGGGCCTCCCGGCCAGCATTGGGCACCACATCCAAGTCGCACGCGGGGTCGGGAACCTGGTAATTGATCGTGGCGGGCAGGAAGCCGTCCCGGAGAGCCAGCGCAGTAAATATGGCCTCCACAGCCCCCGCCGCGCCCAGCATATGACCGGTCATGGACTTTGTGGAGCTGACCGCCAGCTTATAGGCACCGTCCCCGAAAACGGTCTTGATGGCGGCGGTTTCCCCGGCGTCATTCAGATGGGTGGAGGTGCCATGGGCGTTGATGTACCCAACTTCCTCCGGCTTTACATCTCCATCTGCCAGCGCCTGGGCCATGGCTTCCGCGCCGCCGCTGCCATCTGGCCGGGGAGCAGTCATATGGTAGGCGTCGCAGGTGGCTCCGTAACCCACCACCTCTGCGTAAATTTCCGCGTTTCTTGCAAGAGCGTGGCCCAGCTCCTCCAAAAGAAGAACGCCAGCCCCCTCGCCCATAACAAAGCCGTTTCTCTCCGCGTCAAAGGGAATCGAGGCCCGATTGGGGTCTGTACTCTGGGACAGGGCCTTCATGGACGTGAACCCACCCACGGCAAGAGGCGTCAGCGCACCCTCCGCGCCGCCGCAGAGCATGGCTTCGGCGTACCCGTCCCGGATATAGTGAAATGCGTCTCCAACGGCGTTCGTTCCTCCGGCGCAGGCAGTGACCGGGCATGAGCACATCCCCTGGAAGCCGGAATCAATAGCGACCCGTCCAGCGGCCATGTTGCAGATACCGGTGGGAATGAAGAAGGGAGACACCCGGTCCCAGCCTCTGGCCAGTCCGCGGTCATGCTCCTCCTCGGTGATGCCAATACCGCCAATGCCGCTGGAGATGATGACGCCGCAGCGCCTGGGATCGGCATTTTCCACCTTAAAGCCGCTGCCGCTCAGGGCTTCCCGTGCGGCGGCCAGGGCAAACTGGGTAAACCGGCCCATCCGCTTGGCCTCCTGCCTGCCGAAGAGGGCGCTGGGGTCGAAGTCCTTCACCTCTGCGGCCAACTGGACCTTCAGTCCGGTGGGATCGTACTGGGTAATGGGTCCGATGCCGCACACGCCGTCCCGCACAGCCTGCCAGCTCTCTGCGGCGCTCAGGCCAAGGGGCGTCACTGCTCCCAGGCCGGTGATGACGACTCTGCGTCGTTCCATAATCAAACCTCTCTTCCTATCTGCCCGGTTTGTCTCCGCCTTCCTGCTGAACCTCTGGGAACTGGAATGCAGACCGGGCGCTCACAATTACATTGCCATGCCGCCGTCCACCGCCAGGACCTGTCCGGTGATGTATGCGGCTTCTTCACTGGCCAGGAACGCAACCGCTCCCGCCACGTCCTCCGGCGCACCCAGACGCCCCATGGGAATGGAGCCCTTTGCGGCAGTCTTTGCGCCCTCCGTCATGGCGGCGGTCATATCTGTCTCGATGAAACCGGGAGCCACTGCATTCACCGTCACCCCACGGGAGGCCAGTTCTTTCGCCAGGGATTTCGTCATGCCTATCACACCAGCTTTGCTGGCGGCATAGTTCACCTGCCCGGCGTTGCCCCGGAGTCCCACCACACTGCTCAGATTCACGATCCGGCCATAGCGCTGCTTCATCATCGGGCGGCACACGGCCTTCATGCAGAGGAACGCGCCCTTCAAGTTGGCGTCAATAACTGCCTCAAAGTCCGCCTCCGGCATCCGCATAAGAAGATTATCCCTTGTGATGCCGGCATTGTTTACCAGGATATCTATCCGGCCAAAGCGCTCCAGGGCGGTGTCTATCAGGGACTGCACCTGAGCGCCGTTGGTCACGTCACAGCGCAGAGCCAGCGCCTTGCCCCCCGCCGCTTCCGCAGCCTCCGCAGTCTTCTGGGCAGCAGCGTCGTTCCCGGCATAGCACAGGACCACGTTGGCTCCGCCTTTTGCCAACTCCAGACACACGGCCCGTCCGATTCCGCGGCTCCCTCCGGTGACAATGGCGGTCTTTCCTGTAAAATTCATGCGTCCTCCTTCTGTGCCCGCTTAATGGCAGAGCGGGTCTTGGCTTCCTTCTCCTCTTCCTTTTTGGCGGTTTCCCGCGTCAAGGTCTCCTGCAAGGCTTCCACGTCCGCCACGGTCTCTACAGCACAGACAGCGGCATTCGGTACGGTCTTCTTTGCAAAGCCGCTGAGAGCCTTGCCTGGACCGATCTCCACCAAAGCATCCACACCAACGGGACCGGCGGCCATATTCCGGATGCACTGCTCCATATAGACGCTGCTCTGCACCTGCCGGACCAATAGCTGCGGAATATCAAGGGAAGGACCTGCGGCGGCGTCTCCCAGGCAGTTGAAGAAGACGGGAATCTGAGGCTTTCTAAATACGATATTTTTAAAATATTCCCGCAGAGCCAGTCCAGCAGGAGCCATCAGGGGCGTGTGGAAGGGTCCGCTGACTTTCAGAGGCAGGCACCGGCGGGCGCCCTTCTCCTTCGCCAGAGCAGCGGCTTTCTCCACAGCCGCCCTGTCTCCGCCAATGACCAACTGGCCGGGGCAGTTGTAGTTTGCGATTGTCACCACGCCAAGATCTGACGCGGCTTCACAGGCGTCTTTCAGGGGTCCTTCGTCCAGGCTCAGCACGGCCATCATAGCGCTGTCACGGCCTGCGGCGGCTTCCTCCATGACTTTTCCCCGGAAGGCCACCAGCTTTACCGCAGCTGCCGCGTCAAAAACTCCTGCGGCGTGAAGGGCGGAATATTCCCCCAGGCTCAGACCCGCCGCCGCGCTGGGAACGACGCCCTTTTCCGCCAGCACCGCCGTCAGTCCGGCGGCAAAGGCCACCATGCAGGGCTGGGTGTAACGGGTCTGGTTCAGCACGCCGTCCGGGTCCTCAAAGCAGGTGGTTTTCAGGTCAAAATCCAAATCCGCCTGGGCTGCGTCGAACACGGCCCGAAAAGCGGGATACGCCTCATACAAGTCCGCTCCCATTCCGGGATGCTGGCTGCCTTGTCCGGCGTATAAGAACCCAAGGGTCATGGCGCAGTCCTCCATTCGTTCATGATTTGCTCCATCTGGGTTTTTACTGTGGATAGCGCGGTCACTTCTCCGGCGTTGGCCCCGCAGAAGAAGAGGCCGTTTTCCCAATCTCCGTCCACAGCGGCGATCAGGGCCTTGGAAATGCAGTAGGGCGCCGTTTTGCAGTCACAGGCGGAGAGACAGCGGTTGCATCGGGTAATTTTCGGCTGTGCACCCGCTTCCACCCGCTCGATCAGGGGGCTTCTCAGAGCGCGGCCCGGCATCCCCACAGGGCTTTGCACAATGGTAACATCCTCCTGCCCCGCGTCCAGCAGCGCCTGCTTGAAACCGGGACTGGCGTCGCACTCCTCCGTAGCGATGAAGCGGGTGGCAAACTGGGCTCCCGCCGCGCCCTGGTCCATATACCGGCGCATTTCCCGTCCATCCTTCACGCCTCCAGCCACAAAAACAGGAATATCCCGGCCATATTTCTCCCGGAAGGGAGCCAGGGCTTCCAGCACCTCCGCCAGCAGGCTTGTAAGGAGCTTGGGCCGTCCTGCCTGGGCCTCTCGGGCGTCTTCGGGCGTGAAGCCCAAATGTCCGCCTGCCAGGGGGCCTTCCAGAACAACGAAATCCGGGGTACGCTGGTATCTCCGGTCCCACAGCTTACATATCAAAGACGCCGACCGGCCGCTGCTGACCACTGGAGCCAGGGCCGCGCCGCTCTCCGGGACCTCCGCTGCCAAAGCAGGAAGGTCCTTAGGCAGTCCCGCGCCGCAAACCACCGCATCCACGCCCGACCGAAGGGCTGTACGGACGCTGTCGGCATACTGGGCGGCGGCTACCATCACATTGGCCGCTATCAGGCCCGCGCCCTTTGCAATCTCCTTGGCTCTTTCCACCTGCCTGGCCAGGGCGCGGAGATTGGCAGAGCGGGGGTCTGTGTCAAAATCCGGCTCCCGGAACCCGCAGAAGGCGGCGGAAAGCGTTCCCATGCCTCCGCAGGCCGCAACGCTTCCCGCAAGGCGCTCCAGGCTGACGCCAATACCCATGCCGCCCTGTAAGATGGGGACGGCCAGGGTCTTCGTTCCAATCGTTATGCCCATTCCTGCCGCACCGTCTCCAGAACGGCCTTTCCTCCCGCACACAGCTCCTCGAAAATCTGACGGACGGGCTTGATTTCATGAAGCATTCCTGCAACCTGTCCCATCATGACGCTGCCCCGCTCCACATCGCCTTCCAGCACGGCCCGGCGAAGGCCCCCGACGGTAACGGTCTCCAGCTCCTCCAGCGTGGCGTTTCGCTTCTCCAGGGCCAGGTACTCCCGGGCCATCTTGTTTTTCAGCACCCGCACCGGTCCGCCGATGGAACGGCCTGTGACGGTGGTATCACTGTCCTTGGCTTTAAGTACAGCTTGCTTGTAGTTCTCATGCAACGGG
>CAOJHG010000002.1 GCA_948435975.1 uncultured Oscillibacter sp.
GTAGCTCTTGCTGCCTTGTGTGCCGCCCGTATGATTGCGGGCTGGGAGCAATGTTATGGACTTCAAAATCCGTGGCATTGAGCTGGTCAAGTGCGCCTTGACCCGGCAACACACGGCCTTTCAGCCGCGGGATTCCGCAGGATTGTACCTTATCCACCAGAGGTTCAAGATCCCTTTTCAAAAAAGCGAGCCTCTTCGTACCCAGCAGAACCCCAACACGCCGCTCAATGTACCAAAGCAAGCAGCAGATTTTGTATCCTATCACAAAATCTGCTGCCTTTTCTTTTTTAAGTGCCCCTTTCACTGCCGCGATCCGCCTCCATCGTCTGAATCTCACCAAATTCAGCCGAAATGGAGGAACAATCTCGTGGAAGCGAAACACGAGGAAACGTACTCTCCCGAGTACCAGCGGCAGGTCCGCTACCAATTTGAATCCTTTTGCCGGAAGGTGATCCACAGCGAGCGCTGCGATTACCTCCGCCGGATGCTGCGCCACATGGAATATGAGACGAACTTCTCCGCTCTGCCCGAGGGCTGCCTCAACAGCGTTGACCGGGTAGAGAGCAACGTGGAGTGTCCATACATATTTAATGTATGCGGCTACTCCATCCCCATCCAGGATGACCGCCTGGCTTCCGCGCTCCTGGAGTTCGATGACATGGAGCGCGGCATCCTGCTCTTGTCCTATTCCATCAAGCTGAGCGACAGAGCCGTGGGCGAGCTGCTGAAGCTCTCCCGGTCCCGGGTCTGGCGCATGAAATCGAAGCTGCTCTCGGCGCTTCGGGAAAAGATGAAGGAGTGAAGCATATGCGCTATAGCAAACAGCCGGAGGAAAGCCTGGTGCCCTTCGAGGTCATTCGGTCGGCGACCCAAGGCGATCCCGAGGCCCTGGCCAGCGTCCTGAAGCATTTTGAGAAGGACATCACCCAGATGTCCACCCGCATTTTCTATGACGAGTTCGGCCAATCCCACCGCTGCGTCGACTACGACCTGAAGCAGCGCATCGAATGCCGCCTGATGGCCCAGATCATTCTGAAGTTTAAGATCTGACCGCCCAACGGCAGGGGACCGCACAAAGGGAGGGTGTGTCCGGGTTTTCCCGGGCACGCCTCCCCCACTCAACATAAGGTAATTTATGTTGTAAAACCTCCCCTTGAACCGTGTAATAAGGGCGGTGAACGCAACATAACTTATTCGTCTTTGCCCATTTTCCAATGCAACATAATTTACAAGGAGGAATTCATTTTGAAAGAGAGATTCCGCGATTACCTTGCGGCGAAGGGCTGCGCCGAGAGGACCATTGAAACCTATGGCCAAGCGGTGGAGGGATATATGGAGTGGTATCAGGAGACATTTGGGGAACCGCTTCAAAGGCTGTATCGCGCCAACGTTCTGGACTACATCTCCTACCTGCGGACCGTGCGGAAGCTGGTCAACCGCTCGGTGAACACAAAGCTGGCCGCGCTCCAGAATTTGAATGACTATTTGATCGAGAGCGGCGCCCAGACGGAGAAGGTTCTGTCAAAGCAGGACTACCTGAAGGTTCAGACCTCCTACGCCAGCCCCAGCACCATAAACCGTGATCAGGTGGAGGCTTTCCGCCAGCGTGTGCTGGAGGGGAGCGGGAAGCGGAACTATGCCATCGTCACGGTCATGGCCTACGCGGGCCTGCGGATCAGCGAGTGCCTGGCCCTCAGTCCGGAGGATGTGTCCCTGCCCGCGAGAGAGATCACCGTCCGCAGCGGGAAGGGAGGAAAGACGCGGGTCGTGTTCATTGGAGACAAAGTGGTGAACGCGGTAAAGGAGTATCTGACGGAATGCCCTAATGATGGCAGGCCCTATCTGTTTGTCAGCCGGCGGGGAGGGCCGCTGAGCCGCGAGCAGGTCAACCGAATCTGCAACGACTACTCCGATATCATCACGCCTCACGCCCTCCGGCACTTTTACTGCTCCTCCGCCATTGAGGCCGGATTCAGCATCAGCGAGGTAGCCAACCAGGCCGGCCACTCCAATATCCATACTACGCTGCTCTATACAAACCCGACTCGGGAAAAGATGAAGGAAAAGGCGAACTTGCTATGATGATCCATTAAGGCATGCTATTTGTGCGGCAGTTCGATAAGAGCACCTGCCGCATGAACTGCTCACGCAGAACATGATTGGAAGCTGCGTCAGAAAGGTAATTGGCCTACGCCCAACAATCTGCGATATCCACGACGAGGAGGTTTCATCATGGGAAAGCATCACAGAAAGCCAAAAGCGTACCTGAAGCAATATTATAATGGATATTTTATGTTTGAAAGGGCTAAAGTTTGGATAGCAACAGATACTTTTGAAAACTTTATAGCAAGTGGGAGAACAAGAGAGGAATGTGAAGCAGAATGCAGGCGTAAAGGGTATCGCCCAGTGAGGGAATGATTTTCTTCTGCCCAAGCTCCCTATTCCCCCAAAACCGCAAACGGCGCCCGCGTTACTCCTAGTAGCATCTGTTCTATGGCATTTTATGAGGAACTCTGTAGTGAAGCCGAAGAAGCCATTCAACATGACCGACATATAGGTAATGCCGTGATTGATTTCATCCGCCAGTTCGATCCGCCGCGGGCGGACCGCTATGCGCAGTACCGCTTGGACCGGTATGCCCGCAGAGCGGAGGAGTCCCGGCAGAGGCTGCAGAAGGAAAAAGCAGAAGAGGAGGCGGAAAAAGCCAGGCAAACAGCCGAACAGGCGGCAAGACGGGCAATGCTTCTTGGCTGGGCCGATGGAATGAGCAGCTTCCAGTTTGGGCGGGTCATGAAGGTTCTTGAAAAGAAAATCCGTATTGAGGGGACTGTCATGCCGTGGCATCAGTTTGCTCGGTGGGCGATTCAAAATGGATGGCTTCCGTATAAGAAAGAGAATGCCACTACCAGGTATGAGAAGAATTCCAAGAAGAGCCGCACGGAATACCGGCTCCAAAAAGGTGGTCTCTATTATAAGGTTTCAAAAACGGTCTTCGACTTTGCCAGTTATCTTGCCGGCAAGGATCCTTGTTGTTTTTCTTTAGCTGAAGAGGAACGGCCCGCTGCGGAGCCGCCGGATCACAGGAGGTGAACATCGTGATTTGGAAAATCCCTGTCATATGGGAGATGTGCGGCTGCATCCAGGTTGAAGCCGATACGCTGGAGACTGCGATGAAAGCGGCGGAGGACCCAGAAGGAAATATTCCCCTGCCCGCAGACGGAAGTTACGTTGACGGCAGCTGGACGCTTTCCAGCACAGACCCAGGGTATGTGCGGCTGTTTCAGGACGCGCAAACGCAGAAGGAGGACTGCAAATGAAATATTGCATCACCATGGAACGCACACTGTCCCTGGCCATCCATTTTGACGCCAATAGTGATGACGAAGCGTATGTCAAAGCGGAAGGAATCGCCCAAAAAACCACGGCGTCCGAATTCGAGGAGGGGAGCGAGCAGCGTGACTACTCCCTCTGCGACGCGGATGCCGGCCGGACGTTGGTGAACTGGCGTTGAAGGCGTCTCACATCCCGGGCGGCGGATTATGTAAACTGCCGGCCGCCTTAATCTGAAGAGGAGGAATTAAATTGAGACGAGCATATCACAAGCTGGGGGCCTTTGAAATGACCAGCAATCTGATGCGGGTCAGCGACCCTTGCTATAACAAGGAAGTATGGTGCAGCGGCGCCATTCCAGGCTGCATGAAGGGCAAGTGGGAGACTGCGGTGGTCTATAAGGATGAGGGGGTATTTGGCATCAGGGTCTCCATGCTCGCGGCAAGGCACGCCCCTACTGTACGCTCCTTCACCCCATGCGGAAAAGTGTGGACAGACGAAAAGCATATTCATTATTCTTCCGGCTGGGAAATCTGTGATTTTGAAGTGGGAGTGGACTCCGGCCAGGCGGGCCTGTTCGATGATGCGCATTATCAGGACTCCCATGTGTTTGACGGTGCGCCTAAAGCGAAGCGCGACTTCAAAGATGTCTGGTATAACCATTGCTGCGATCTGACCCTTGGGCCGAAGCAGGCTGGGATTATCCCATTTGGCGTGGTTTCGTCCTCCGGTTACGGCGACGGCGGATACACGGCGCTCTGCCACAGGAATTCCGCCAAGCAGGTGGACTGTGTTGTGATCGTGTTCCTTGCGGATACAGAATAATGCATATCCCTAATCCCCTACACGAAGCTGATCGCATGCAGAGGATTACCAAAGTCACTGAAACATAGCATTGGAGGACAACCATATGCGCCGCTATTCTGAAAACGAGATATGTGAAACCGTATTTCATCTCGCCCGGTACGCTGAATGCCTGGAAATTGACAAGACGATCACGGTGCCTGATGAGCGGGAGCTTTTCTGGATGATCCTTGAATGGGCGAGAGAATTTACAAGGGCCTTTGATCCATGTGGCGTGAAGGACTATATGATTGAGTTGGAGAACCAGGGAACGAAGTGGCTCATATCGGCATTTCCCTATATGCCGGAACCGGATGAAAGGCGGGAATAGGACTTGCTATTTCCAATTGCCTGCGCTATAATACCATCATACAGTATCCGTAATTGCCGCACAGGCAGTTTCCGTAACCGAGTTGCAAAGCGTCCAAAGGTTGTCATGACCTTTGGGCGCTTTTTTGTTTCCCCGCACGAATGTGCAGAAGGCGCGAGAGCAGCCAGCTCCCGCGCCTTTTTATATATACCGCGACGGCAAACCGCCAAATTTATTCTTGAGGAGTTGATACAAATGGCATTTACCTTTCATCAAGCCGGCATGGAAAAGCAGCTGCTGTCCCAGTTATCCCCGCCACTGGCGCAGGCGCTGGAGCAGATTGCCCAGTCTCTGCCCGCGGACTTCGACCGCCAGGCCTCCGGCATCCCAGCCTTCTTTCACAACTTCATGGATGGATTTTGGACGCCCTTTGAGGAAGTCTGCCAATCCGACACCGAGGGGTTGAGGAAAGCCGATCAGACAATCCGTGCCTTGGAGCATTCGTTGGTACAGAGTCTGACCGAGAAGCAGCGCAAACGTTTAGACCAGTTCTGTGACGCTCTGAACGCCCGCAATACCGAGGAACTGGAGTGTGCGTTTTTGGTGGGATACCAAACGGCTGTCCGGCTCACACTGATGGGCCTCTTCCCCCTGAACACGCTGTTCCAGCGGGAAACGCCGCATGAAGGATAGGCGGGCCGCCTCCGAGTACCGGCAAAAGCGCCATTCCTGCGCAGACAAGGTCGACCGTGTCGAAGACTTGGATTTGGACGCCATTTCACGAGAGGACCTGATCTGGCAACATGGGACCGGAGTAAGCGTTTCCCATGGTACCGGACGGGCGAAAACCTATACCTATCGTTCTGGCGTGCAGACGAAAGCAGGCAACCTGGAGCTTTCTGTGTGGACCGCCGCCGCTCGGTATGTGGTCAAACGCGACGGGCTGGAGGCGGAGGCCGGGCATCTTCGGGAATTCTTTACTCAGCATGGATACCGAATTGGACGGACATCGGGAGCCAGGGAAAGGGAAGTCCTCTGTTGCTGTATATCCGGACTTTACCAGAACCCTCAATGGGTAGGCTTTGTTCCCTATAACCAAAGATATCACCCGGAGGCGTTGAAAAAAGCGCATCTCGTGCGCATGATCTCAGTGTGCTGCCAGACGCCCGGCTTCGTTACGGAGGAACAAATCGCCGGGAGCTGCGACGGGAAGGTTGCCTGCCCGGTCTGCGGCTGCTTTTCAAATTACAAACGGCTGTCATAAAGGCAGCCGGCCAGGAAGCAAGGCGCTTGCTTCCTGGCATTTCTTTAGGAGGGTTCCTATTGACGCATGAAGATTTGTTGAACGTGGCTGAGATCACCTCCGGACGGATCAGCCGCAGTACGGTGTTTGCCGACTTTTTGGCCATATCCGCCTATACCATCAGCAACAGCTTTGATCCTGTACATCGCGAGCAGCGGCAAGCGGCTTTAGCGGCGGTGTTCCGTAATTACCGCCCTGAAGAACGCCGTCAGTTCATCAAAGCATTCCTGGAGCTGAAGAGGCAGATACAGCTCAATGTGGACTATCACCGGTATCGGGATTTGCTGGGCGAGGTATTTATGGAAATAGGTCCGCGGAGAAAAGGCCAAGATTTTACACCCCCGTCTATTGCAAAACTGGTAGCCCGAATTTCCAATGCAGGTTCCCGCGCACTGCCGGAGAAAGGGTATTTCGTTGTGAATGAATCTGCCTGTGGTTCCGGGGCTATTATGCTTTCCGCAGCTGATGAAATAGACGCTGCGGGTTTGAACCCATCTTATCAGATGGTGGCTCAAATGGAAGACCTGGATCCCCGATGTGTGCATATGGCCTATATCCAAATGTCCCTTTATGGAATCCCGGCAGTAATCATTCGGGGGGATGTGCTCGCATTGGAGGAATTTGACCGCTGGTATACGCCTGCCTATATCCTGTTCGACTGGGTTTGGAGGGAACCCATGCCTTTTCGGCCCGGGAGGAACCGGGACGACGAACTTTTAAAAATGTCGGTTGACCCAATTTACAGAGCCATCCGCCTGATGGGGAAGGAGAATCACGGCAAATGAGTACATATACCCAAGAAAAAGCATCTGCAAGCGAGGCCAATCCATATCACATCCATCCCCTTGCAGATAAAGTTCCCCGTACCGCTCTGCGCGGTCTTGCGGACAAGCTCGCCAAAACAGCGCACATCCCGATGATCCTGGGGCTGGACGGCGACTGCGATTTTACACGCGAAATCACGGACTTTTACCCATACGAATGCGGCAGGGAGGAATTGCTGGCCCTAATCGAAAAGGACCCCAGCCAGGAACTGCTATCCGTAAAAGGGATGTCCGGGTTCGTGGTGCTCTGCCGCCGTCACGCCGTCTGCCTGCCGGCGCTTCTCTGGCAAAAGCGTGAAAAGGGGGCCTGAGATGGGGCAGAAATTCTATATGGAGGTCCGGGGCAGCATGACCCGGTTTGAGCCGCTGACAGAAGCCGCATTGACCCGCCTGGAAACAGACGGCTTGACCTTTGGGGAGCTGGCAGGGATGCTGGATGCCCGCGGTCTTTCTATGGACTGCGTTGTGCATGACCCGGGGCGGAGCTTTGCCGGCATATTCTACGCCGGCTATGAAGAGGGCTTTTATATCCCTCTCTACCCCAGCAGAAGGTATCTCAAAGATTGCCTGGAACCTGTCATATTGGAAAACCGGCGTCGGGATGCGGCGGAATTGCTGGCGCGAAAGGCATGGTCCGAATATTACCGCCTTCATGTGCCGGTACCAATGCTGATTTATGATTTCCAGAGAAGATACCAGGATATCCCGTCTGCGGAGGTCTTTTCGGTCTGGCACGGTATCTATAAGCGGATTGATTATTCCAATGGGATGTGGAGTCCGGACATTCTGGAGTATGTCTTCTCCCATGCACCTCCGCCCTCGCTGCCCCCAGCGGATGCAGACGGCAGAGCAACGCTGTACCGCGGTATGGGGGCATTGTCCCAGCCGCCGGAGCAAGCAATTTCCTGGTCAACTCATCCCGGGAACGCGCTTTGGTTCGCCATACACAGCGGCGCCGGGACCCAGCTTGCCATCGCAAGGGTGCGGTCGGAGGATATCGTATTCTATGACGCGGGTTTTCGCGCGGAAAACGAGGTGATTTTGCGGCCTGGGACTGACATGGAGCTATCCTATGCGGATATGATCCCCGTCGAAAAGGAGCAGGTTGTCCCTCTGTTTGCCTCTGCGCTTGAGGATTTTCAACGGTATGGGCCGCTCGTAAAATCCCTGGGCTATCCGGCGGAGGGATTTTTCCGAATCCACGGCGCAACGCATATCCTGCGGGTGCTGTGCCTCTCTCTGCTCTATTTTTACATCCGGCGATACACTCTCGGAGGTGGACAAGCAGGTTCTCGTTTATTTCAGTCTGCTCCATGACATTGGGCGGGCCGGGGAAAACGAGGAGCCATCTCACGGCGAGCAATCGGTCAAGCAGATTCGGCAGCGGGGTATCCGGTTGAAGGGCATTCAGCTTAGCAGGAAAGACTACCGCATCGCGGAGCTGCTGATTCAATACCACTGCTGGGACGATCAGCAGGGGATCGAGGCCATCCAAACCGCGCCTTGGCTGACGCGCAAGGATAAGGAACGGGTCCGAAGGCTCTACATGATCTGCAAAGACATGGACGGGCTGGACCGGGTGCGCTTTAACGGCCTGGATTACCGGATGCTGCGGACGGAATACGCCCGGCGGCTGCCATTGGTCGCGGGCTGTCTGCTCCAAGAACCGATCCAGGAGCTTTTTAATCTGGACAATTGAATTCATAACCCCAAACGGAAGAAGCACCTGGAGGAAATTCCTCCAGGTGCTTCTTCCACGCTATTGAACTCACAATTTCTCTCCCTTTCTTTCCCTATTATGAAAAAGGCCGGGAGCTGATTTCGCTGGCGATTCCCAGCAAATTGAGCTTTGCCGCTTAAATTACGACATCTGCTCTAAATTGATAAAGCCGCGCATTGACAAGCCGGGGCCATAGGACTATATTTGTTTCGAAAATACCCGGCGTCTGTCCGGGACAGGGGAGTGGCCGCGATGCTGGCGTTTTTAGAGGAAGAGGGAATCCATCCCGCGCTGCTGCGGGACATCCAGGCGTTCCGGGACCGTCACCCGCTGGCGGAGGAGCTTCGGGACAGGGTCCCCGCGCCGAAGTTCCATTATTATGGCAGGGAGGTCTGGGAGAACGCCGCCGCCGCGCTGCTGCGGGGGAAGAACCTGCTACTCACCGGCGGCAAGGCCACGGGGAAAAACGTCCTCTCGGAGAACCTGGCCATGGCGTTCGGCCGCCCCGCCTGGAACGTGTCCTTCCACGTCAGCGTGGACGCCGCCGCCCTCATCGGCATGGACACCTTCGCGGACGGGCGGGTGGTCTTCCGGCCCGGCCCCATCTGCCAGTGCGCGAAATTCGGGGGCTTCGGCATTCTGGACGAGATCAACATGGCCCGGAACGAGGCCCTGGCGGTGCTCCACTCCGCCCTGGATTTTCGCCGCTGCCTGGACGTGTCCGGCTATGACCGCCTCCCCATGGAGGACGGCACCCGCTTCATCGCCACCATGAACTACGGCTACGCCGGGACCCGGGAGCTGAACGAGGCCCTGGCCTCCCGGTTCGTGGTGCTGCAAATGCCCGCCATCAGCCCGGAAAACCTGGACCGGCTGCTCTCCCGGCATTTCCCCGCCCTGCGGAAGAAGCCCCGGCAGCAGCTCTGCCAGCTCTTCTTCGAGCTTCAGGCCAAGTGCGAGGCCGGCGAGATTTCCACCAAGGCCCTGGACCTCCGGGGCCTTTTGGACGCGCTGGAGCTGATGGAGGCGGGGATCCCCGCTGGGGCGGCTCTGGATATGGGCGTCACCCGCAAGACCTTCGACCGCTACGAGCAGGACCTGATCCGGGACGTGATGGCGGCGCGGATCTCCCCCAAGCTCACCCGGGACCAGCTCTTTGACCGATGAGCGGTCCCTACAGCGCCCAGCAGCGGCGGGCTCTCAATCAGGTCTGGAACGCCGCCGGGGTCTATGGCTTTTCGCCCCTGTTCCTCTCTCTGGACGCAGCGGGCAGGCCGGATTTGTACTTAAATACCATCGTGGGCTGCGTCCGCAAGTGGTATGGCGAGGAGGAACCGGCGGCGCTGTTTCAGTCCTGGGCGGGGGACCGCCGCCAGGCGCTGCTGGACGATTTGGCCTGGCTGGTCCTGGAGAGCGCCGCCTACGCCCGGGAGCTGCCCGCCCGTCCTTTGCTGGCGGAGCTGCGGCGGGTCCACGCGGAGGCCTTTTTTGATCAGGAACAGACCCTCTCCCGGCAGGAGTGGATGGCGAAGAACCAGCTCAGCTATACCATGCAGGCCGCCCGCTGGAGGGCGGTGCTGGGGCGGCGCCCCCCGGTGATGACGCCCTATGAAAAGCGTCTCTCCGCCGCTCTGGACCTGGGTGGTTCGGAGAACCCGTTCCCGGCGATTTTGGAGACCTTTTCCCGGTTTCACCTGTTCACCGGAAAGACAAAGCCGCCCCCCGCTCTGCGCCTGCGCCTCACCGGGCGGCTGGCGGGGATGATGACCCGGCTGATGCCCACGGAGATCGTCCACACGGACGTGGTAGACCTGGGCCGGGCCTCCGGAGCGGGAGAGGGCGGCGGTCCGGCGGCGGACCCCCGCCGGGCGGTTCTCCGCCTGAAAGAGGACGCCGCCGACCGGCAGTATATCGAGAGCTGCTTCGGCCCCTCGCTTCTCCCGGACCGGGAACTGGGGCTGGCCGAACAAGCCCTGTGCTCAGGAATCCACCTGGGCTGCCGCCTGTGGTATACCGCCGGGGTTCCCCGTCCGGAGCGGACGAAGAACCAGGAGGCCCGCCGCATGGCGGAACAGGCACTGCTCCAGGCGGAGCGGAATAGAGCGGCCTTCTCGGCGGACGCGGCGCTGTACCAAAACGCCATTTTGCGGCTGACAGAGCGGATTCAAAACTGTCTTCATGTCCACGGCCAAGTCGAGACGGAGACCGCCCGCCGGGGACGGCTGGACCCCTCCCGGGTCTGGCGGGCGGCGGTGCTGGGAGACCAGCGGGTTTTCCAGCGGGAGGAACCCTCCAACCGGCCGGGCTTCGCCGTGGATTTGCTGCTGGACGCCTCCGCCTCCCGGCTCCACTGTCAGGAGACCGTGGCCGCCCAGGGGTACATTCTGGCGGAGAGCCTGGCCCGGTGCGGCGTTCCGGTGCGGGTGTCCGGCTTTTGCAGCCTCCGGGGCTATACGGTCCTCCGGGTCCTCAAGGACTTTGGGGGTCGGAGCCGGGGGGTGTTCCGCTACTTTGCCTCCGGGTGGAACCGGGACGGCCTGGCCCTCCGGGCGGCGGGGGCGCTGCTGGAGGGCCCTCCGGACCGGCGGCGGGTGCTGCTGGTCCTCACCGATGCCAGCCCCAGCGACAGCCGCCGCATCCCGCCCGGCGGGGAGTACCCTCTGGGCCGGGACTATGACGGCGCTCCGGCGGTAAAGGACGCCGCCCGGGAGGTCCGGGCGCTGGAGCGCCGGGGCGTCCGAGTGGGGGCGGTGTTCATGGGGCCCGCGGCCAACGTCCCGGCGGCGGAGAGCATCTACGGAAGAAATCTGGCCCGCATCCGCTCCATGGACCAGCTGGCCGCGGCAGCGGGAACGCTGCTCCAAAACGAGATTCAGGAGCTGGAGGGTTGAGGGCGCATAATGGGAGGAATGGCAGATGGCGCTGTTTGAAAAAAGGGAAGAGGTTTTCTGCAAGCGGGACCGGGAAGGCTGGACAGCAGCGAAAGCCGCCCTGAAAGCCGCCGGGGTCCGGGGCATGAGGGCCTGGCATTTTGAAGATGAGCCCCCAGTGGGAGGCTGCGGCTGCAAACTGGACATCCGTAATTTTGGGCCGAAGGGGCGAATCGACCGGGAGATGTATGTTGTCACAGTTCCCGCAGCAGAGCTGGAGAGGGCGGCGGCAGCGCTGGCGAGCCTGGAGGCGCGGGTTTGAGCACGGCATCAGTTTGTTCGCCCTGATTTGCGCATAATCCGAAATTATATTTAAAGGTTGCAGAGAAAAATTGAACAGAATACTGATAATCATGCATTTTTTGCGGGTTTATCCGAAAAAGAGGACACCAAAAATCAACATGAAATTTTGGTGAAGTTTTAACCAACAAACTGTGAATTTCCCCCTTGCATTCTTCGAACCAAGGACTATAATAGGTTTCGGAATTGAGGTCTAATGTCGCTGGCAGTTGTCTGACAGCGGCAGAAAGGACCGATCAAAAAGGGAGGAAAACATATGGTTAGTTTCTTCATCTGTCTGGCCCTGCTGATTGGCGGCTACTTTATCTACGGCAAAGTGGTCGACAACACCTTTGGGCCGGACGACCGGGAGACTCCCGCCGTCCGCATCAACGACGGAATCGACTACGTCGTCATGCCCCAGTGGAAGCTGTTTCTGGTCCAGCTGCTGAACATCGCGGGCCTGGGTCCCATTTTCGGCGCGCTGTCCGGTTCTCTGTGGGGGCCCAGCGTGTTTTTGTGGATTACCTTCGGCACCATTTTCGCCGGCGGCGTTCACGACTACTTCGCGGGCATGCTGTCCGAGCGGAATGACGGCGCGTCCGTCTCCGAGATCACGGGCATTTACCTGGGCGGCGGCATGAAAAACGTCATGCGTGTGTTCAGCGTGGTGCTGCTGATCATGGTGGGCACCGTGTTCGCCGTGGGCCCGGCGGGCCTGCTCCAGCTCCTGTGCCAGAACGCCGGCGGCATCCTGTCCAACAAGATGTTCTGGCTGGTGCTGATTCTGATTTACTACTTCATCGCCACCTTTGTGTCCGTGGACAAGGTCATCGGCAAGGTGTATCCGATCTTCGGCATCTGCCTGATTATCATGGCCTTCGGCGTAGCCATCGGAATCTTCGCCAAGGGCTATCAGGTGCCTGAGCTGTGGGACCACTTCTATAACATGCACCCCTCCGGCACCCCGATCTGGAGCTTCATGTTCATTACCGTGGCCTGCGGCGCCATCTCCGGCTTCCACGCCACCCAGTCCCCGCTGATGGCCCGCTGCATGAAGTCCGAGCGCCAGGGCCATATGGTCTTCTACGGCGCCATGATCTCCGAGGGCATCATCGCCCTGATCTGGGCTGCCGCGGGCTGTTCCATCTATGAGGGCGCGGAGCTGCTGGGCATGGGCGCCGGCGGTCCCACCGCCGTGTACGACATCTGCCAGAAGACCATGGGCTCCTTCGGCATGGTGCTGGCCATGCTGGGCGTCATCGCCTGCCCCATTACCTCCGGCGACACGGCCTTCCGTTCCGCCCGGCTGACCCTGTCGGACTGGCTGAAGATCGACCAGAAGTCCTACGCCAACCGGCTGAAGCTCTGCATCCCCGTGCTGGGCGTGGGCGCGATCCTGGGCATCGGCAACGCCCTGGGCAAGATCGACTATAATGTGATTTGGCGTTACTTCAGCTGGTCCAACCAGACCCTGGCCATGATCGTCCTCTGGGCCGCCAGCATGTACCTCTTCCAGAACAAGAAGAACTACTGGATCACCGCCATCCCCGCCACGTTCATGAGCGCGGTGTCCTGCACCTACTTCATCCTGGGCGAGGAATGCCTGGGCCAGCTCCTGAACAAGCACGAGGTCGTGGACGGCGCCCGGAAGCTGGTGGCCTACAACACCGCTCTGGCCTATCCCGTGGGCATCGTCTTCGCCGCCGCTCTGCTGTTTATTTTCCTTCGCGCTACCAAGAAGCAGTCCGTAAAGGTCTGACTCTCCCTCACTTCACCGGCTGCTTTTCGCGGGTAGATAGAACCGCCGGCCGCTGCCCTTGGACAGCGGCTGGCGGCGTTCGTAAGGAGACTTTCTATGTTCATGAAACCGATACCCCTGGGCCACGAGACCCTGGACCCCGCCGGACTGACGGCGGACCGGAAGGACTGCCGCCGGTTTGGACCCTGCGGCGCGGGGAAGCGGGCCCTCTATCTGAACAGCTTTTATCTGGACTGCCGCTATTACATTCCCTATGAGGAGGTGGAGCGGGTCTTCAAGCGGGTGGCCATGAGCGCCGGCGGCTTTTCCCACCGGGGCGTCTTCGCCTCCATTCCCTATCTGGTGGTGGAGTACGGCGGCGGGAAGCAGAAGCAGTGCAATTTCAAATACGAGGACCAGGTGGACCAGCTCCTGGAATATCTCTCCAAGCTCCGCCCCAGCATCCCCCGGGTCAGCAGGGAGGGCGAGGCGCGCCTTGCCAAACGGGAGCGGGAACGGGCCGCCAGGGTTTTGCCGGAGCTGACGGAACAGGCGGACAGGAGTGTGAGGCTCCTTCAAAAGGCGGAGGCCTATTTGGAGGAGCGCCCGGACCTGACGGGGGAACTGAGCCGGTCCGCCCGGGAGAAGCGGGCGTATCTGCGCAGCAAGCCCAGCTACCGGTATGTTGCTCTGGCGGTGACGGCGGCGGGACTGCTGGCGCTGATTTATGGCATTTACGCTCTGACACAGGGCGCGGGCACGGCGCTGTATTTCCTGCTGTTTGGTCTGGCGGCGCTGTTCATGTTCTCCGGGGCCAATGTGCTGCCTACCTCCCGGAACAACCGGAAGGCGGTGATGGGCCGGGCGGAAGCGGCCCAAGGGGCTATGGAAGCGTATCTCAAGGAGTTTCCCAAATTCCCGCTGCCGCCCCGCTACGCCCATCCGGCGGTTCTCCGAAGAATGCGCCGGGCGCTGGAGGAGGGCAGGGCGGAAAGTCCCGAAGGAGCTTTGGAAGTGGTCAAGCGGGACCTGAAGGCGCTGAACTCCAGCGTGGAGGTGGATCAGGAGGAGTACGACGAGGTCATGGCCATCAAGCCGATGTTCTTAAACGAGGATTATCAATAAGCAAAAGTCCCTGGAGGAAATTCCTCCAGGGGCTTTCATTCTATGTGACAGGGCGTTCCTTGGAGCTTCCGTGCTGAAAGCGCGTCTCTCCCATCATACTGCTCGTTTTCACTTCCAGACGCCTGATTTCATCCTCACCATAGACCATGCCCAGCCCGGAACCGCAGTCCCAATTTACGAAAACCGTGCCGATATCATCTACGCTGCTGACGGTACCGCGGTCGCCCTTTTTCAATTTGCTGTATGGGTCCGGGCCCATGCTGATAAGCTCCACTCGGCAGCCGGCCGGGAACCGCTCGCGCACGCGCCGAACCTCCTCTTTACTCGGGAGTCTCATGATCCTTTGCTCCTTTCCTCAAACTCGTACCACCGTTTCCACACGGTTTGAGCGGTGCCGGACTCAAACTCCACCAAATAATCGCTGGTCCACTCGTTCAAGTAGTGCTCATAAAAGGCGGCGAACCCTCTCTCGCAGACCAGGACGAAGTTGTCAAGCAGGCAGCCCTCTACCAGAACGCCAGTGTATTCCGCCCGATTCTGCTTCATCCATCTCGCCAAGTTGGCGCCGCTGATGCGGAATGTTGTTATTGAGCCTGTCTTTCCGCCTTTTTGCAAGTTTCTAATCTCCATTACACATTCCTTTCCGCTGCTTTACTGCTCAGAAGGGCAGTTCGCCCTCATCCTGCTCCCCGGCGGAAGTATCAGCAAATGAGGCGCCAGAGGCGGGCGGCGCGGTCCAGCCGTTCTTACTGTCGCTGGATTTGGAATCCCCAAAATAGACATTATCCGCAACAACCTGAGCACTGCGCCGTTTGTTGCCCTCCCTGTCGGTCCAGTCCTGGATTTGCAGGCGGCCTTCGATGACCGCCATCCGCCCCTTAGAAAAAAATCTGCTGACAAACTCGGCTGTATTCCGCCAAGCCACGATGTCAATGAAATCCGTCTCCTTTTCACCGCTCTGAGACTTGAAGTCCCGGTCGCAGGCAATGGAGAAGGAAGTAACGGCGGTACCGCTATTCGTTCGGCGCAGCTCCGGGTCCCGGGTCAGGCGTCCCATTATTACGATTTTATTCAACATAGCTCTGTCTCCTTTGTGCTTTTATTTTTGAGAATTGCCGTCTTCTCTCTCGGCCCGGGTCTTCCAGGACGCAAGCATTTGCTTCAGCGCTCCGCTGCTCCAGTGGCACCAAATCTTCTCGCCATTGCCAAACTCCGCGCAGATACCTACGTCCAGGATCAAAGCTGGGTCAAGAAGGCTTCTCTTGGGAAGAATGTCCGTGCAGTGGCCAAGCACCTGAATTTTGTTTTTCTTACATTCCGCCGCCATTTCGTAGGGGTCGTGACTCAGCCAGGTGTTCCAGGTTTCATGGGTCCCAATCGCGTATACGGGTACCTTTACCTGGATATTGGCGATCAGCTGTTCCGCTTCTTTCTGATAGGTGCGGCGGAACTCCCCATCGCTCATCTCGACACGGAAGAGCGTGTCTTCGCTGGGAACTTTCTCCTCGTGTGTGTCAAATACCAGCAGTGTGACAAAGGCCGCGTTTTTCGCCTTGACGGTGGCGCAGGCCATGTGCAGTGACCTCCCGGACTGCCATCCTTTCACTTGCTGTCCCAGCGCCAGGCCGCGCCAGGTGACGCTTTTTAAATTGTTGATCGTTTTTGCCCTCCTCCATCTCTATTTGCGGCAGGACGCCGCAGGTACATCTATGAAAAAAGCGTATGGAGAGATCCCCATACGCTTATGACCCCAGTCCCAAAAAGAAAAGCGCCCAAAGGCCGAATAGCCTTCGAGCGCAGTGTAACACGGATACATGGATTCCCAGAAAGGAGGAACCTCTGATACTGTATGAAAACAGTATACCCTCTTTGGCGGCAAAAAGCAAGCGGTATGTCGCGGGAAAACGCCTTCTCTCTGTTCCAATTATGAAAAAGACTTGCAAAGTCCCTTCCCGTCGAATATAATAGCATCATACAGTATCCGTCGATTGCGAAAGCAGTCTATCGTGACCGTGTTACAAAGCGTTCAAGGGCAGCTGTGCCTTTGGGCGCTTTTTTATTATATATGGCCCTCGTTTCCGGGGGCACATCCATGAGGGACGCCATAAGGCGCCCCTATTTTCATGTGGAGGTGAGAGGATTCCCCAAGAAAGAGTTCTACAAAATACGGAATTGAATGGAGGCTGAGAATGAATCCCATATCTCGAATGAAAGAACTGATCCCCAAAATTCTGGATGCAGATACCGCCTATTATAAGCTGGACGCGCCGGTTCTGTCTGACCGCGAATACGACCAGCTCTATGACGAGCTGCTTCAACTGGAACGGGACACCGGCATTATCCTGGGGAGCTCCCGCCCGGGGAACTGCTGGAGGGCCTTGCGGAAGTCCGCCACACCCGGCCCATGTTGTCCGCCGCAAAGACCAAATCGGTGGAAAATCTGATGACGTTCATTGGCGGCCGCACGTCTGTGCTTTCCTGGAAGCTGGACGGCCTCACGCTGGTTCTCCGATATGAGGGCGGGGCGTTGAGGCAGGCCATCACCCGGGGCCGGGAGGGACTTGTGGGCGAAGATGTTACCCATACGGTCCGGCATATGCGGAACGTACCCCGTCGGATTCCCTGCAAGGAGCCGCTGGAAGTACGGGGCGAAGGCGTAATCAGCTGGGCAAATTTCCAGACTATAAACCATACATTGGGGGACGCCTACACCTCTCCCCGCAGTCTGGCGGCCGGAAGTGTGCGCAAGCTGGACGCCAGGGAGGCTGTAAAGCGGCCTGTCGAGTTCATCGCTTTCGATCTGATCAGCGACGCCGAAACCTGGAATACCAAACGGCAGCAGCTGGATTTTTTGTCTCAACAGGGTTTCGACGTGGTTCCCCATGTCCTGCTGGACGCCCGGGAAGCCCCAAAGGATGTCCGGCACAAAATCGAGTCCATGGATCCGGCGGGCTATGCCTATCCGGTGGACGGGCTGATCGTGGAATATGATGATTTGGCCTTTGGCCGTGCCCTGGGCGCTACGGGCCATCATGAAAACCGCCTGATGGCCCTGAAGTGGCAGGATACGCTCTACGAGACGGCCTTCCGGGGTTTGGAAGTGGCGACGACCCGCACCGGCATGGTCAGCCTTACCGGCGTCTTTGACGATGTGGAGATCGACGGCGCTATCGTCAATCACGCCTATCTGCACAATCTGGACATCTTTATGGAGCTGGCTTTAGGGCCGGGGGACAAAATTTCCGTTTACCGTGCAAATATGATCATTCCCCAAATCGCGGAGAACCACACCAAAAGCGGCGACTGTCCGATCCCGTCAGTTTGCCCCTGCTGTGGCGGGACGCTGAAAATCCATAAGAGTCCCGGCGGCACCCGGCAGCTTTACTGCGAGAATCCCGACTGCCCCGCCAAGCTGGTCCGGAAGTTCGTTCACTTCTGCAGCAAGACCCGTATGGAGATGGAGGGGCTTGCGGAACAGACCCTGGAGCTCTTCGTGCAGCGGGGGTGGATCAAAAACTTTGGCGACATCTATGAACTGGAGCGGCACCGGGCCGAAATCGTCGCAGCGCCCGGTTTTGGTCAGAAATCCTTTGACCGCATTCAGTCCGCCGTTGATAAACGCCGCACCTGTACGCTGAATCAGTTCATCGCCGCCCTGGGCATCCCCATGGTAGGCCGTCACGCCGGGCGGGAGCTGAGCCGTCATTTCCACGGGTCCTGGGCGGAGTTCGAACAGGCCATCCTGGATGGTTTCGACTTCACCACCCTGAAAGACTTCGCAACCTTGTGTGGGACGCAGAGAAAAAGTCTCTCCTGATCCACAGCATGATCTACGGCTATGCAATCCCCGCCATGTACTTTACCCGTGACGAGAGCGGCGTCTATGATAGCCTGGACGGAAAGCAACGGTCAAATACCATCAGCGAATTTCTCCATGATGAATTTGCATTGTCCACCGACACCCCTACTGTTGTAGATGACAACGGGTGTGTGGATGATGTCAGTGGACTTTACTTCTCGCAACTGCCTGAGTGGGCAAGGGACCGGATTAAAGACTACAACCTCACGATTTATTACTATGAAGGAATGACAGAAACGGAGGTCAGAGAGTTCTTCCGCAGGCTGAACAACGGCAAGCCTTTGAGTGCCATTGAGCTGACCCGTGCCAACGTCCCCAGCTTGACAATCTTTCAGTAGCTTGCCAAGCACAAAGCAATTCAGTTTGTAGTTTCGGAGGCTGGCAAAAAGCGGTTCACCGATGAGATGATCGCCATGCAGCTTTACCAGCTTATCACAGAGGAATCCCCCGACTTCTCTACCAAGCCCTTCCGTGAATGGGCCAGCAAGGTCGAGGTTGACAGTGAGCTGCTGAACACGATTAACTCCGGGTTGGATGCCTACTCGGTGTTCGCTGAGAGTTTGGTCGATGTCAACAGCAAGGTTCTCCGCACCATTAAGGGCAGGACGCACTTCATCAGCTGTGCCTATTACTGCTGTCTGGCAGTCCAATATGATGTCAACCAGGATGAAATTAACCGCACCTTGACCGAGTTTTTCAGCGGACATCCATCCACATCATCGGAGTACAATCACACCGTATCTGCTGGCAGCGCAAAGCCTGCTTCGGTGCAGACACGGCGGGATGTGATGCGGTCTTTGCTCCCGGCGACCGTTGATGCGGGGGAGAATGGAGAACAAAATATTTTCGATTCGGAGCAGGGTGGAGCGGGTAGGTCGGTGGAGTCATTAAAGGGGTTTTCCTGTGAGCGCTACGCTTGATTCCGGCTGTATGCCTGTAAAACATATTGCCTCATACAGTTTTGGGAAGGACAGCTTGGCAACCGTTTTGTTAGCAAACAAACACGGGGAACCGTTGGACGAGGTCGTATACTGTGAAGTCATGTTTGACAAGGGTATCTCTGGCGAAGTACCAGAGCACCGGGATTTCATCTATAACAAGGCCATCCCGGCGCTAAATCGCATGGGTGTGGAGGTCGTTGTGCTCCGTGCCTATCAAACCTATGTTGGGCTGTTTACAGGTAAAATCACCCGAGGGCCTAAAAAGGGCATGGTACGGTCATTTCCAATCTGTGGGCGCTGCGCTGTCCAGAGAGATTGTAAAGCGCGTCCCATTCACCGCTATTTGAAAACGCTCCCAGCTCATGTCGTACAATATGTGGGGATTGCAAAAGATAAAACTGATCGTCTGTTCCGGATGGAAGGTCGAAAACAAGTCTCACTGTTAGAAAAATACAGTATATCGGAATCCAAGGCAAGGCAGCTCTGTGAGGCTGCCAATGTCATTAAGTTAAGGAAAAGAGTCTTGGACGCCATGTATGAGGAGTCCAAG
>CAOJHG010000003.1 GCA_948435975.1 uncultured Oscillibacter sp.
TCGGCGGTGGTCTTCGGGACGTTGTGCGGCATCTGCGCACCAAGCTTACAGAGCAGCGCCATTGACATCCTTGCAGGCGCACAGGAAGGCAGTCTGACGGAAACGGTGCTGTGGATGCTGGCGGGTTATCTCCTGTACAGCGTGAGCCAGCTCCTGCAAGGGTTGTTCAGTGCTCGTTTGAGCCAGCGGATTGTCAAACGGATGCGCATGGAATTGTTTGGAAAGCTGGTAGATTTGCCGGTCCGCTACATGGATGCCCACTCTCATGGCGACGTGATGAGCCGCATGACCAACGATGTGGAGAACCTTTCCACCACGATATCCCAATCACTTCCATCCCTGCTCTCCGGCGTCCTGACGGTACTGGGAACGGTGGCCGTCATGCTGTGGTACTGCTGGGAGCTGGCGCTGCTGAGCTGCTTTACGGTGGTTCTGACCCTCTTGGCAACGAAGGCTCTCTCCGGGAAGGTGCGGCGGTTTTCCAGACAGCGGCAGATGTTCCTGGGCAGGCTGAACGGCGCCGTAGAGGAAATGGTGTCCGGTTACCGCACGGTCGTCGCCTATAATCACCAAGACGCCGCGGCGGAAGACTTCTGCGCTGTTTCCGATTCTCTGACAAAGGCGGGCGTTAGAACGGACATTTTCAGCGGCGTTATGGGGCCGGTCATGAACTGCATCGGCAATATCGGCTTCGTTATCATTGCAGTCTTCGGCGGATATTTCGCAGTCAATGGGCTGATTTCCGTGGGGGTCATATCCGCCTTTATTGTTTATGCCAAGCAATTCAGCCGGCCAGTCAATGAGCTGGCGCAGATTTATGGACAGCTCCAGACTGCCGTTGCCGGGGCGAAGCGGGTCTTTGCGGTGCTGGATGAGGCGGACGAGGACAAATCCGGCGTCATGCTGGAAGAGGGGCCTGCCGCCGTGACCTTCCAGCGGGTGGGATTCGCCTACGAGCCGGGGCATCCGGTGATTCGGGATTTCAACCTGACGGTGCCTGCGGGAAAAAAGGTGGCGCTGGTGGGAGCGACTGGAAGCGGAAAGAGTACCATGATGAATCTGCTGCTGCGGTTTTATGAAATCGACAGCGGGAAAATCTGCATCGGCCGGCAGGATATCCGGGACGTTTCCAGGGACAGCCTGCGGAGAGAAACGGCCATCGTTTTACAGGATACGGCTCTGTTCAGCGACACCATTTTAAATAACCTGAAATATGGAAGTGAGCGGGCGTCTATGGAAACGGTGGAGCGGGCGGTTCAGATGAGCTGCTGCGGCGAACTGCTTCAGAGCCTGTCCCAAGGGTGGAGCACGGTTTTGACAGGGGCTGGAGAGAGCGTCAGCCAGGGACAGCGGCAGCTTCTGGCGATTGCCCGGGCGTTCGTGGCGGACCCGAAAATTTTGATTCTGGATGAAGCTACCTCCAATGTGGACACCCGGACAGAACGGGCGATTCAGGAGGCCATGCAGAAGATTATGGAGAATCGGACCAGCATCATCATCGCGCACCGGCTGTCCACGATTCGAGATGCGGATGAGATTGTCGTGATGGACCATGGCAGGATTGTAGAGCAGGGCAGTCATGAAGCGCTGATGGCGAAAAAGGGAAAATACTATTACCTGTACATGACACAGTATGCGGGATTCTCGACTTGAGGCCCGAGAAAAGCAGAGGCGCACCTAAACGATGGACCTCTGCTTTTTTCCGGCGCTGTCTTGACCGGATGCAGGAACGTATTTATAATGAGAACCGCAGAGATGGACTAAAAAGCCCCTGAAAATAAGCGGGCACTGTCTCCAATCGTTGATGGGCGGGAAACCGGAATGGAAATGAGCGCTTAGGATGTTTGGAGACATGCCTGATCTGATAAAGCGGCATGAGAAAGGACCGCCTGCAAAATGCCTTCCGCTGAGATTTCCGGCGCTGTCAGGATTGGCGTCCTGGTCTGATTTCGCAGGGCGGAGGCGGTTGCTTCTCCAATGCAGACGCAAACGGCCGTTGAGGGGATTCCGCCGGACGACTCCAGGAAGGAACGGACGCCTCCCGCGCTGGAAAAGATCAGATAATCCGCAGTTACAGGGCCCTGCTGCCGGTTCCGCCGGGGCAGAACGTCATAAGTCCGGATATCCTGTACAAAGCGCCCGGCTTTCTCCAGCGTCTGCCGCAGGGAGGCGTCTGCTTGGGCAGAACGAAGCAGGACCAGCGGTTCTGCCGGCGGGACTGCTTGTATCAGCGCATCTCCCAGGGTGGCGGTGGTGTAGGTCTCTGGCCGGAGGTCTGCCCGGATGCCGTGTTTCCATAAGGCTTGTTCAGTCGCGGCTCCCACAGCGGCAAAGTGGCTCCCAGCCAAGGTCCGGAGATCCATGTTCTGTTCCTTCATAGCCTGGAAGAATCGCTCCACCCCGTTTCCGCTGGTGAACACGAGCCAGGGAGAGCTTGTTTGCTCCATCAGTTCCTTCAGCGAAAAGGGAAGGGGCCGCACCTCCAGCGCCTGGGCGGTGAAGACCTGTGCGCCGTACTCCCGCAGCGGTCCAGAGAGCTTTTGCAGCATGGCCGGGGTCCCTGTCAGCCCAATCCGCAGGCCAGCCAAAGGGCGGGAAGAGCACAGGTCCAGCGCAGCCACCGCCCCGACCACGATTACGGCAGGGGCCTGTACACCGGCTTCCTTCGCCAGTTCTGGCAGGCAGCGGAGAGGTCCCCGGACAGCGGCGGGACAGGGCGCGTTTCCGCCGGAGAGGACTGCGGCAGGGGTTTCCGGGTCTTTGCCCGCCGCGATCAGCTCCTGCGCAATTTTGGAAAGCTGACCCAGGCCCATGAGGAAGACCAGGGTGCCTTCCAGCCTGGCGAAATGGCCGAAATCCTCTGGCAGTCCCCCATTTGTACCGGCGGTGTGGGCGGTGATGATGTGAACGCTTCGGCTGAGGCGGCGGTAGGTGACGGGGATTCCGGCGAAGGCGGGGACGGCAATAGCGGAAGAGATGCCCGGGATTTCCTCGCAGGGGATGTCCGCATCCTGCAAGACCGCCATTTCCTCACCGCCCCGGCCGAAAACAAAGGGGTCCCCGCCCTTGAGCCGCACAACGTTTTTCCCCTCCCTCGCCAGACGGATGAGGACCCCGCAGATGTCTTCCTGGGCAGCGGAGGGAAGTCCGCTTCGCTTTCCCACGTAGAGCTGTTCCGCGTTTTCCGGCACGAAAGAGAGCAGTTCCCGGTCAATCAAATCGTCATAGACCACTGCCTGACAGCGGCGAAGGACCGACAGCCCCCGCAGCGTAATGAGGTCCGCACTGCCGCAGCCAGCTCCCACCAGCCAGACCCGGCCTGTTTTTGTATTCATGTTGCTTCCTCCGTTTCTTCTGCCAAAAGAAGGAGTTCCCAGTCCTCCAGTTCCGCCGCTGTAAGTCCCCGCCCCTCCTCCATGCAGCGCTGAAACAGTGCGCGAAAGGCCGCGGCGCGTGCGGTCTCCTCCGGCAGCGCCGCTTTAAGCCTGGGGCGGACGGCTTTCAAAAAGTCTAAGATGTCCTCCAGGCGGCCGGGCAGCAGGGCGGCAATCTGTTCTTTCAAATAGATGGATATGCTGGGACTGGCCCCGCCGCTGGAAATGCCAACAGAGAGCCCGCCCCGCTTCACCAGAGCCGGGAAGAGGAAGGTGCAGGCCGCCGGGTCGTCTACTGCGTTTATCAGGACGCCTCTCTCCCGGCAGAGCGCGGCGGCCTGGCGGTTGACTTCCCGGTTTGACGCAGCCGCTATGACAAACATCATCCCCTCCAGGTCCTCGGGCTGAAAGGGGCGGCGAAGGATGCACAGGCCAGGAAGCGCGGCGATTTCCTTGGATACCTCCGGGGCCACCACCGTCAGCCGGGGACCGTAGGGCAGGAGCTTTTCGATTTTCCGCAGAGCCACCGTCCCGCCGCCGATGATGAGCGCGGGTCTGCCTTCGATCTCAATAAAAAAGGGGAAACAGCTCATGAAAGTTCCTCCTTTATGTCCCCATAATAGTATTGTATGCCGTGAGCCGTCCGGACCCGGCCCAGGGAAACGCCGAACGCCTTTTCCAGCAGTCCCCTTTCGTATAGGGCTTCCGGCTTTCCGTAGTCCAGGAGCCTTCCATCATGCACCAGGGCGATCCGGTCCGCGCAGCGCAGGGCAAGGCAGAGATCATGGAGCACCATCACCACGGCCTTTCCCTCGTCCGCCAGCCGCCGGGCCAGAGACATGACCTCCAACTGATGCCGCACATCCAGGAAGGCGGTGGGCTCGTCCATCAGAATCGTTTCCGTATTCTGAGCCAGGGCCATGGCAAGATAGACCCGCTGCTGCTGCCCGCCGCTGAGCTCCTTCATTGGCCGTTCCGCCAGGGATTCGCCCCCCGTCCACTGCAAGGCCTGCCGGGCGATTTCCCTATCCTGTTTCTGATAGTGCCGGGGATAGGAGAGATAAGGGAAACGGCCATGGAGCACCAGCCGTCCTGCGGTGATATCAGGCACGCTGCGGGACTGGGCCATAAACGCGGCTTTCTGAGCAATCTGACGGGGAGACAGGGCGTTTAGGTCCACGCCGTCCAGTAAGATGCTGCCTTCCAGTCTGGGCTGCAGGCCGAGGGCGGTCCGCAGGAGAGTACTTTTCCCGCAGCCGTTGGGCCCCGCCAGTACCAGGATGCGCCCCGGAACAAAGCGGAGGTCCACGCCTCTGACCACAGGAGAACCCCGATACCCGGCGGACACCCTTTTCAGCTCAAGCATGGGTGCGCCCCCCTCTCTGTTGGACAAGCAGCCAGATGAAGAAGGGCCCGCCCACCAGGGACAGCACCACGCCCACCGGCAGCTCATAGGGGCGGAACAGCGTCCGGGCAAGCAGATCGCAGAGGACCAGCAGCAACGCCCCGCCCAGCGCCGAGGCCAGAAGCTGGGCCAGGCCGCCGCTGTTCATCAGCCGCCGGACGATTTGAGGAGCCAGCAGCCCCACAAAGCCCAGCAGGCCGGAAAAACTGACCGCAGCCCCCGCCAGGGCCGCAGCGATGAACAGCAGGAGCAGCCGGGTCCGCCGGACGGGAAGCCCCAGACTCTGAGCGGTCTCGGACCCCAGGGCTAAAACGTCAAGCTGCTGCGCCAGGGAGAACGCCGCCAGCAGTCCTGCGGCAATGACCCAGGCCGCAGGAAGGAGCCGGACAGCCGTGACGCCAGAAAAGCCTCCAATGCGGAAATCGGAGTACCCATTCAGCGCGTCGGGGAAAAAGGTAACAGCGGCGTCAATCCCGGCGGAAAAGATGTTGGAGACCGCCACCCCGGTAAGCACCAGGGAGATTTTGGATGCTCCTACCGCCTCAGAGACGCCCAAAACAATCAACACGCCCAGCGCCGCCCCCAGGAAAGCAGCCAGAGGGACGGTCCAGGCTGAGGCGGGAAGGACGGCACAGCTCAGGGCTACCAACAGTCCCGCCCCTGCATTGACGCCGATGACGCCGGGAGAGGCCAAAGGGTTTGCCAGCACAGATTGAAGCAGCGTTCCGGAAACCGCCAGCGCAGCTCCGGCCAGCAATCCCGCCGCCACCCGGGGAAGACGGCTGTATAATATGATCCGGTAAGCCGCGGTTTGGGCCTGTCCGCTGGCGAGCACGTTCAGGATATCCCGCAGAGACACAGGGACCGCCCCGGCGCAGATTCCCGCCAGAGCCGCCAGAAGGGTCAGCAGGGCCAGTAAAAGGCAGAAACCGGCTGGGTGCTTATGGATACAGGATGTCTGCAAGCTGTTCATAGGCAGTCCCCCAGTCCGCGTTTGGTTTCACGTTGTACAGCCGCTGGTCCATGATATGGAAGCGGCCTTCCTGAACGGCGGTCAGCGAGGCCCAGGCGGGATGGGACAGCAGAGAGGCGTTCAGGAGCGCTTCGGCCTTAGTGGTGTCGCTGCCCTGGACGACGGCGAAAATAAAATCCGGGTCCTGGTCCACAATGACCTCAAGACTCAGGTTTTCCAGAAGACTGGAGGCGCTGTCGGCGATGTTGACGCAGCCCAGGTCCGCAAGCATCTCTCCCAATACGCTGTCCTGGCTGTTCTTGACCTTGCAGCTTGAGCCTGTGGCCCGGACATAAAGCACCGTGGGGGCGGAGCCGTCTGCACGTTCCCTGGCGGCGTCTACCTGAGACTGAACGGCGGTTCCATAGCGCTCATAGTTTTCCGGACAGTTGGTGAGCTGGGTGCAGATTTCCAGCATACGCAGATAGTCTTCAAAAGAACTGACATTGAAATAGGCCGTGGGCAGTCCCGCCTCCTCCAGCAAGTCCAGCAGGGCGACGTTGGCGGCGGTGTTGCTGCTGGCGAGGACCAGGTCTGGCTGGGCGGCGAAGAGCAGTTCCGTGTTGATCTCCTTGACGCCGCCGAGATTGACGACCTCCGGCCCCAGCTCCAGGTCGAACTGTGTCCAGGCGTCTCCGGCGGCGGCAGCCAGGGTTTCTTTTCCGCCAGCCAGCCGCCAGATGTCCGCGAAGCTGCCAATCAAAGCCGCCGCTCGCCGGGGCTGTGGAACGGTCACACTCCGGCCAAGATCGTCCGTAAAGGAAACTGTACCAGGCGCGTCTTCGGACGGCAGGGCCTCACCTTCGCTGCTGCCGGCATTGGGGACGGCCGTTTTGCCGCAGGCGGACAGCAGCGTCAGAAGGAAGCAGATGATAATGATTTGTTTCCGCATGGGAATCCCTCCTTTTGGATTCATTGAAGCACAATCCCAGTATTTTTGGAAGCCCCATCCTTGAGAAAACCGGCGGATATTTTGCTTTTCGTGACCTGTATCACAGAATTCCAAAAAAGCGCCGCGGAGAAAGAGAGGTTCCCCCATGGTAAAGCCGACTTCCTTGATGCTTCGTTCCATCCCCTTTTTCCAGGCTCTCAGCGAAACGGAGCTGGAAGCGCTGGCGGAGCAGATGTGGATTGAGAATCACCGCCGGGGAAAGGACCTTGCCGGACCGCGCCTGGAGCAGTTGGAACGATACCAGGAGACGGCATGGTTTGTTTTTCGGGGGGCGGTGGCGCTCTATACGGTGACCAGGCAGGGAGGGCGGAAGATTCTCTTTTTCCAGGGGCCGGGGAGCCTGCTGAATCAGGATGTGATGAACGGCGGCGGGCAGGTCCTGGCAGAAGCCGCGGCGGACGCTATCCTGCTCTGCATGAAGCGGGCGGCGCTGGCAGAGTGGATTCGGCGCACACCAACGCTGGCGGAGGCCTTGTTCACCCACTATGAGCGGAAGCTCTGGCGGTTAAGCCACCAACTGAAAAACTCGGCGGACGCCTGGTTTGTGGAGCGGAAGCTGGCGGCGAAGCTGCTGACGCTCTCCAGCGATTTCGGCAGGCCCCTGAAGAGCGGGGTAGAGATTGGCTTTCCCCTGAGCATTCAGCAGATGGCGGACTATATCGGCGTTTCCCGGGAAACCGTCTCCAGGGCCTGCAAGCGGCTGGCAGAGCTGGGGCTGATTCATTATGAAAAGAAGCGTTTCCGGATTCCAGACCGGGGAAAGCTGGAGGCATTTCGGAGAGAGGCCGGGCCGGAGCAGTGAAAATAAAATAGAAGGTGGATTGGAGTTAAAATGTTATGGAGATACGGCAGGAAAACCAAAACGATTACACAGCGGTTTATGAAGTAATCAAAAAAGCGTTTGCGGCCGCCGAACACAGCGATGGAAATGAGCAGGATCTAGTGACGGCATTAAGAAAAAGCCCCTCCTTCATTCCCGAACTGTCACTTGTTGCCATTGAAGATGGGAAAATCGTAGGACATATCCTTTTTACAAGAGCCTATGTTGACGAAGAGGCTGTGCTTGCGCTTGCGCCGCTGTCCGTTATTCCGGATTATCAGCGAAAGGGAATTGGAATGGCTTTGATGAAAAAAGGCCATCGCATTGCTGAGACGTTAGGATACGGCTGCTCCATTGTGTTAGGGCATCCCAGCTACTATCCGAAAGCTGGATATGTGCCCGCAAGCGCTTACGGAATCAAAGCGCCGTTCGATGTCCCGGATGAAAGCTTTATGGCGCTAAGGCTGAACAGCGAATCCAAAAGGTTCGAAGGTTATATACGGTATGATGCGGCATTTGGGATAGGCTGAACTGCCTGAACAGACATCAATAAAGTATAAAGACTCCCAATTCTCTTTCGCAATCCCGCCGCCAAAAGACCCCGTTGGGGCACAGCGTATTGGCCTGGTGGGAACACAAAATAGAATTGGGAGTAAATTAAAAGACCGCATAGCTCATTTTCAGGAAGAAGTATATAAGTGCAGCGCTTACGAGCCGCCCAAAGCCGCATTCTGAAGCTGGTCAAAGGCTTCCATGCACGCATCCACCGACGCGCCTTCCAGCAGCTCCCGCACGATCAGGCAGGTGTTGCCCCACTGCTCTACATTCATCCCCGCGTTGGAGCCCAGCACATAGATTCCCTCCTCAATGCGGTCGTTAAGGGGCCGCAATGCTGGGACACATTCCACCGTTACATTTTTGGAAGGGGAAATGACCCGGTTGGTTTCTGAGTAGATCCTGAGGGCCTCATCAGAAACCATGATGTTCAGGGCCTGTGCCGCGTCCTCCCGGTGCTTCGCCTCAGCGCCCACGGCCAGCCCTGTCATGGGCATCACCGGCATTTGGCCCCGGCTGCTTGGGAAGCCGATCACCTGCATTTCAAAGTCTGTCTTGCCATAGGCTGTCTCCGTGTTTGCCGCGCCCCAATAGGCCATGACGATAGGGGTTTTTCCCGCCAGAAAATCCGGCCGCTCCGCCTCGATGGCCTCGCTGACGGCGGCTTTTTCTGCGTCGATATAGCCGCGGTCAATCAAGGTCTGGAGGAATTCAAAGCCAGGGCGCATATAGTCGCTGTATTTGGCCTCGCCGCTGTTAAGGGCGGCAATTTCCGCCTGGGTATTTCCGCCATTGTACAAGTCAGCGTAAGCCTGGGCAAAGACAAAGGTCTCCAGCCACCAGCGGTTGGCCCCGATGGGCGTCTCTATGCCGTTCTCCTGGAACACCCGGCAGCACTCCAGGAACTCATCTGGGGTCTCCGGCAGGTCCAGACCATACTGCTTGAACATGTCCGCATTGACAAACAAGCCGTAGGCCACAACCTCCTGTGGAATGGCGACGAGCTTCCCATCCACCGTGTTGGCGGTGCGTATGATTTCCCGCAGGTTTTTCGCGCTGTCCAGCCCGGACAAGTCCATCAACAGTCCCTCCGCGCCCAGAATCAGGATTGTGTCCGGGTTGAGCAGGTAAAGGTCGTCCATATTATTCCGGGCCCGGTCCAGGCAAACCTCGTCATAGGTCTTGTCCTGGTAGTTCTCCGCCGTGTAAGTCCTGTATACCATGGTCATATCCAGCGCTTCCTCCGCCATCGCAACGGTCAGGTCGGATGCAGTCCGGGCCACATTTTCCGCGTTGGGGTCCATTTTTTCCATGGAACTGAACATGTTGACGACCCGCTCTTCCTTTGTATTGTGGGGGACCAGGTTTTTAGGGTCCTCCTGGCCGCCGCAAGAGACCGCCGTCAGAGCTACCAGCGCCGCCAGACAAACGGCAAGCCATCCTTTCCTCATAGATGTGCTCCTCTCATCTCCTGAATTGTTTGATGACGTTCTTCAAAAGATCCATATTCAAAGGCTTAGAAACATGCGCGTCCATACCCGCGTCCAGGGCGGCCTTTTCATCCTCGGCAAACGCGTTGGCAGTCATGGCGATAATAGGGATGCGGCCCGCGTCCTCCCGGTCCAGCGCACGGATAGCCCTGGTAGCCTCATGGCCGTTCATCACCGGCATCTGAACATCCATCAATATTGCGCTGAATTCGCCTGGGGCTGAACGCCGGAAGCGCTCCAATGCCAAAAGGCCGTTGGCTGCGATTTCACAGGAGGCGCCCTCAAGCTCCAGAAGCTCCGTCAGAATTTCCGCGTTGATTGCATTGTCCTCTGCGGCAAGGAAGCGCATTCCCTCCAAGGTGTTGAGTTCTTCCGGCTCCGGCTCCTTCTCATTCCACAGCTCCTCGACTTTTGCCCGGAGCGCGGCGATGAAGAAGGGCTTTGTGAGGGTATTTGTGCGGCTGAGCTGAAGGGCCTCCTCCATGCCCGCCGCGTCAAACTCCGCCAGAAGCAGAAGCGGGAGCGTATCCGGAAGCGCTGTCCGCAGCTTTTGAGCCGCCGCAAATCCGCAGCTCTCCCAGTCCAGCAGGATAAGCTGGCAGTCTCCGCCGCAGAGCTGTTCCAGGGCCTCTTCCACATCAGCGGACACATCAAGCTGAACGCCGGTGTTCTGCATAAGAGACAGGATGTTTTCCCGGTTCTCCAGACTCCCGCCCACCGCCAGAATCCTGGAAATGCCCCGCTGCTGCCAAAACTGCCGGTCTGCCGCGTCCTCATGTATCCGCAGCTCCAGCTCCACCCGAAAAAGGCTCCCCTGCCCCACCTGACTGAAGACCTCGATGGTGCCGCCCATCAATTCCACAATGCTCTTCGTAATAGCCATGCCCAGGCCGGTGCCCTGCACTTTATTGGTAGTGCTGTTTTCCGCTCTGGTAAAGGCGTCGAAAATGGTCTCCAGATACTCCGGCGTCATCCCATAGCCGTCGTCCTCCACCTCAATACAAATATGTTCGTACTGGCTGGAGCGCTGCTTGAGTCCGATAATGCGAAGCCAGATATGTCCTCCATCCGGCGTATACTTCACAGCGTTGGAGAGAAGGTTGATTAAAATTTGATTGATCCTGGTCTCGTCCCCCACCAGGTACTCATGGCAGATGCCTGCCACTTCCAGATGAAATTCCTGTCCCTTTGCTTTGGCCATAGGCTGGATAATGGCTTCTGCCGAGGAAACCACATCGTTGAGGGAAAACCGCTCCAGATTAAGCACGACTTTCCCGCTCTCGATTTTGGAGACATCCAGAATATCGTTGATTAAGCTGAGAAGGTGCTGTCCAGAGGCCGTGATCTTCTTGGTGTATTCCCGCACCTTGGCCGGATTCTCCGCGTCCTTGGCCAGCAGCGTCGTAAACCCCAGGACCGCGTTCATAGGAGTGCGGATATCATGGGACATGTTGGAGAGGAAGGTGGTTTTGGATTCACTGGCGATCTGGGCGGCGTGCAGGGCGTCGGCGAGCTGCTGGCTGTGGAGCCTCCGTTCCTCCTCCTGATCTTTGCGCAGGCTGTCCTGCTGCTTCCAGTTCCGGTAGTACAGGGCGATGCACAGGAGGAAGGCTACCAGCAGCGAAGCCACGACGATAATAATATTATGGTTGACCGTCCGCCCCTCCTGCTGGATGGCCTCTACCGGCACATAACCCACCAGGAAGATGGTCCCGTCGTTCACCGACCACATATAGTTGAGGGCCTGTACCTCCCGTATGTCGTGATAAAACAGCGCGTTTCGTCCGGAGCTCAGGCAGTCCTCCACCTCTGCCTGAATTTCCGGGTCCTGGATACTGTTTGCCCGGTAAAAATCTGACAGGTTCAGGTGACCTGCGTTGCGCTGCCCCATCCCCTTCGGCTTTAAGACAAAACGCTGGCTCTCCGCGTCCATGATATACAGGAAGGCCTGTTTGTTGTAAAACTCATCAGGAAGAGACTGGTCAATAGCGTCGTACACGTACTCGGCGTAAAGGGTCCCAATGACCTGCCCATCCCGCTCCACGGGGCATTTGATGGTATAGGACCAGGTGCCCATATAGTTCAGGTAGGACTGAGAGACCGGCATCCCTATAATGGTTCCGCCCGCTGAGAAGTCCAGACCCTCCTCGGTAAATATCTCTCCGGTGTTGGAGACTCCCTCTGTATTGCCGGAAAGGATCAGCGACATTTTAGCCATGATCTGATTTTTCTCATAGGCGCGGATATATTCCTCCGGGTCCTCCGCCCGGGCAATTTCTTGGGCGATCAGCTTTTGGAACTCCGCTTCGCTGCGCAGAATTGCCTCGATGGTGCATTGAATCAGGTCCAGGCTTTCACTCAGGTTTTGGATGGCGGACGCAGACATCTCTTTGGATATTTTTTGTGATACCGAAAAAACAATTGCCGCGAAAATACTGAAAATCAGAATAATAGAAAGGAGCAGAGAGAACCCGCTCCACCTGCTCTGTTTATTCGACGTTTCTTTCATTGACAATCCCCATTCCATCAGTCCTGGAGAGTATTTTGCCTTGATGGAAAAATACCCGTCAGTTGAAAAAATGAACTTGCTTATTATTATACTATTTTTTCCCTTTTGGTGTCAATAGATGTGGCATAGACAAAACAAGGAATCAAAGCATAGAGCGGGCGTCTGGAAATAAATCCAAAAAAAGTTGACAAGTCCTTCACAAAACCTGCCAACTTATCTTGGAATATGCGGCTGAGATCGATTTGGTCTTTTAACATCAGATGCTTTTTCCGTCAGTTGAAGCGCAAGACCAGTTTCCTGCTTGTGTCAGGAGACGGGGAGAGCGGAATTTGGAGCCTGGTCGATGCAAAGGGCAAAGCTCTCCTGACCGACATGAAACAGCAGACTATACTGCGGGGGCTGTTCCTTGAATATTTGATTGAACTCCTCATGCTCCAAAAAACGCCCCTGCTCCAAGCGGAATTCGTCCGGCTGTTTCCCGAAGTCCACCGCCGCCCGCTGCATCAGGTTTTGGGCGATTTCCTGTATAGCGAAGCAGACGATGTCATTCTCTTCGTAAAAATCTATCCCAAACATCAGACCTGCCGCACGAAGCAGAAGCTGCTGTCCTATGACCAGTATGACCCGCAGCCGGGCTCCCTCCTGGGCGCTGTAGGCCAGCTCGTAATATTGTTCATTCAAAATGTCATCTTTGGTAGAAAATCTTCCAACATACTGGATATGACAGCCCAGTATTTCCTGCAAAGGGGAAACGATTACAGATTGGATCACAGATAATTCGCTGTCCAGCCGCATAGAGGCCAGTTCGCTGATGTCCTCTCCGGTAATAGCCCGGTCTTCAATAATGATATGGCCAGTCAGCCAGCCGGTGCAGACGCCGATAAACCGCTGTACCATTTCAGTGGAAAAATCTGAGGCATAAAGCAGGCGCTCCAATTCCGGCAGCGTCTCATACCTCATTTTGTCGTGGATTTTTTTGTGGGCCAAATAGCCAGAATATCCAATCTTGCGCATATAGGCTTCCTCCTCCGCAAAATGCTGGAGAGCGTAAGCCTTAAAATATTTGATCCCTTCCACACAGGCAAATTTGTTTTCGTGCCGTTCCACGTAAAGATCCATTATCTTTTGGACGATGGAAAAAAGCCTGCGGTGCGCGTGGTCTATCATCTCCACGCCAATGCTAAACCGATCCCGCCATTGAATTTGCTGCATATAATTTCCCTTCTTATCTGCCGCCCGCAGGACTTTAGACGGCAAGGGCGCACTGTGAGAACTGCTCTGAAACAGCAGTGGGATTTCTGTTTACAGCGGATGGCAGGTATGACAGCAATGACACAATGATTGCTGTAGATTCCATAGGAGCTGACTGCTGAACTGGAAAGGGAACTGACAAGCTGGCATGGTGAGAGTTAACAGGCTTTCCATATTCTACAGTCCACTGCATTATATGCGCACGGTCTGGCATGTGTGCCCGGTACGGCCGCTGCTTTTCAGATTGTGCTCCACGGGTTTTAGAGCGAATTGTTGACACACGCTTTTAAGTAGAGTAAAATCATGGAAGAAAGCGCCCATGGTTTCGTATAGGCGATCTCATACGCAGTAAGCAGGCACGCGGTGGAAAGCAGGGGAAAACCAGCCTGAGCGGGAGGAGTTGCATTTCCCAAATGATTGAAAAAGATAAGATTTTGGAAGCGTGGATTATGGTGGAGCATCTATCGGAGGGAGATATCCGCGTCAAGGATAAGTCGATCCTAACACTGGATAATCTGCAAGGGCAGGATTTCTATTCCTTGTTTCATCACGAGATGGAAAAAAAGAAGTTCAGGCCCAAACAAAAAGGCGGGATCGTCGTATATTTTGATATCTTTGGCTTTCAGGAAGTGGTGTCCATTCTTCGGGAGCAGTATCACTTGAAACCGACGGACGAGGAGATTCAGACTGGAAATAAGTTCAGCTTCGCGTTGTATTTTGACCGGAATTTTAATTTCCTGGAGGATATGACGTTTTTCACCGGGAGCGCATACATCCGGTATTACAAAAAGGTGCCCCATGAGGAGGAATTCCAGCGTTTTGAGGACGACCTGAAAAAGCAGCTTGCGCAGGATTTTGACGAGACGGCAGCATCTCCGGAGAAGTTTAACGAGGCAATGAAAAAGGTGCTTGTCCGTTATAGGATTCATGTCAAAAACTGCCGGATTCAAATTCTGAATAATGTGGAGACCGAAGGGACGAATCTGCACTCCTTTTTCATTGAAGATCTGGAAAAGGCAAAGCAGCTCAATACAGTGAATCTGCACGCCTATTTGTATGGGAAGAAGGCTCAGCGCGTCAACCTGGACAGCAATAAGGAATCCGTACATTTCCACCCCCGCACGTTTGAAACGATTCTACAGCCGGCAAATTATCCACTGGGGCGATTTCCCAGCAGCACGGCATACGCGCTCTCTCTGATGCAGCAGGTTGCGGTGAATCTATCCATCGGGGCCGACACCCAGACGATGCGGAGCGTTAATGGACCGCCGGGAACCGGAAAAACGACGCTCTTAAAGGATATTATTGCACAGCTTGTCGTACAGCAGGCGTATGATATCGCACAGCTTCCGGAGCATTGCATCAAGGGAACGGAGAAAACGATTTATTTTAACCGGGCCTCGATCGGAGCGGTTCCAGCGCAGATTACTGAAAATAGCATCGTGGTCGCAAGCTCGAATAATGGCGCGGTTCAAAACATCGTGAATGAGCTTCCGCTTTGCCAGGGAATCGACAAGGCGCTGCTGGAGGCCCTCAGGGACGCGGACTATTTTCGGGAGATATCAAATGCAAAGCTCTCGGCCGAGTGGAGGGAAGATGAGAAGGGAAAAAGGCAGGAAGTGCTGGTACGCGAACCCGGTCAGGGAGAGGAGCTGTTCTGGGGCGTATTTTCGCTTGAGGGCGGAAAAGCGGATAATATGACCAATATCCTCACAACGGTAAAGCACATTTATCAGTATTTGGAGGAAGAATACCTGCCGGATGAGGCCGTATACGAAGCGTTTCTAAAACAGTATAAAGAAGTGCAGGCTCTGCGGGCCAGAGCGCAGGCCGCCGCAGACAGCCTCCAGGCCCGTGGGGACTGCGCCCGTAAGCTGGAGGAGGCGCACGTCTCTTATCAAAAAGGAGCCGCGCTGAGGGAAAAAGAGCTGAAGGAACTGCTTTTGCGCTTGGAAGAGATCAGGAAGGAATGCAGACAGGCGCTGTCGCAGATACAGATTCACTTGGAGAATGTAAAAAGCAGGAAAGAGGCCGCCGCAGAAAATAGGGACAGCCTGAAACTGTGTTTGGAGGCATACAAGAGTCAGAAACCCGGTTTTTTTGCGGGAAGAAGAGAGAAAGAGGCCCATCAGAGCCGGCTGAATGAAATTACCAGCCAGCTCATCAAATTGCAGGATGAAGACGCGGAATGCAGCAGGCTGGAGAGCGAGCTCCGCAATAAGAATGCGCTATATCAGGAGAAACTAAGGCAGTGCGCAGAGAAACAGGCCAGTCTGCAAGAGAGGCTTGACAATTGGAAGAAGGCGGCGGAAGGCAGGATTTCCGAGCTTGAGAAAAGACTCCAGGAATACGAAAGAGTTATAGAGCGCAGTCAGATAGACCCGCTGGACATGAATCAGGAGTATGACGCTTTGCAGTTGTCCAATCCTTGGTTTGATGAATCGTACCGAATCGCGCAATCCAAATTGTTCCTTTCGGCCCTCCGTGTGCGGAAACAATTTCTGTATGAAAACAGGAAAAATCTCCGGGCGGTTTCCATCATCTGGAACCAGCAGGAAAAATATCTGGAACGAAAGCCTGTGATCGAGGCGGCATGGAGCTGGATCAATATGACAGTTCCGGTCATCAGCTCAACGTTTGCCAGTTTCTCCCGCATGTGCAGGAACCTGGGGGCGGAGACCCTGGGCCATCTTTTCATTGATGAAGGGGGACAGGCGCTGCCTCAGGCGGCTGTCGGCGCTGTTTACCGGAGCAGGCATGTAATGGTGGTCGGGGACCCTTCGCAGATCAAGCCGGTGCTGACGCTGGATTCCAATACGCTTTACATGCTGGGCAGGCATTTCGGAGTGACGGAAAAATATTTATCTGCATCAGCCTCCGCACAGACCCGTGTGGACGCGGCGAGCCAGTACGGTTTTTATCGGGATCATGACCAGTCAGAGGACTCCTGGATTGGCATTCCGCTTTGGGTCCATAGAAGGTGTCAGTATCCGATGTTTACGATATCGAATGTGATTTCCTATGGCGGAAACATGGTGCAGGGAATGAAGGCCGACGGAAAGACAGGATGGTTTGATATCGGCGGAAAGGCCAATAACAAATATGTCGAGGAGCAAGGGGAATTCCTTGTGCAAAAGATTCAGGAGCTGATGAAGCGGGACCCGAAGATTGGGGATAAAAAGGAAAAGGATGTGATCTATGTGATTACGCCGTTTTCCAATGTCGCATACCAGCTTGCGCAAAAACTGCGAGGGATTCACTTTACCAGATACGACGCCCTTGGCAGGCCGGCCAACGTTGGGACGGTCCACACGTTTCAGGGAAAGGAAGCGCCAATCGTATTTTTCGTGCTTGGCGCAGACCAGCAGAGCAGCGGCGCGGCACGGTGGGCGGTGAGCGAACCGAATATGATGAATGTTGCGGCTACGCGGGCAAAAAAGGAGTTTTATATTATTGGCGACAGAAAGTTATATCTTGGGCTTGGATGTGATATCGCGGCTGAAACTGACCGGATTATCCGGCAATATAAAAAACAGCATCCAGATCTTGTGGAGGAGATGATAAACCCAATCGCGGCAAAAGGAGCTGAGACGCTGCCTGAAACGGCTGAGCCTCAAAGTGAATCCGCGTCCGTGGCTGATTCTTGTGCGCGGACTGCTGAAGCCCCCGCAGAAGCGCGCATCAGGCGTATGACAGGAAAGGTCAAATTCGTAGGGAAGGGCAGCAGGAGCTTTTATGCCTATGTCGCCGGTGATGACGGAAGGGAATATTCCATCACCGAGACTGTTTATTCCGAGACGGAGCGGGCGGGCGAAGTGATACAAAAGGGACGTAAAATCTCATTTGTTCCGAAAAATGGACAAAGGAAACCGCTTGCAGCCGATGTGAAGCCGGAAGCCGAAGACGCCGGTTTTTAAGCCGTCCCTGGCGTCTGCTGTACTGCTTCTGCCAGCGGGAATGGAAGCTGTTCCGCTGCTGAATGCAGTCTGAATACAGCTTTTTGAAGAGAAGACTGCGGGATTTGGCATTCTCTTGGCGGAATTGGGCAAAATGACCAAAGAAACGAGCGGGGACGCGGGACGGCAGGAAAGGAGATTGCGTATTACTTGCGGCATTTTTTCGTAAGAATGTGAGATTTTGTGAAAAAAGATATGACTTTCTACAAATAACTTGACAGTATGTGTAAATTTGTGTATAATGCTCAAATAAATAATACTGCATGATTACACCATATGAGGCAGAAGGTTTGGAGGGGTGGCGAATGGCAGTTTCCGGAACTCCGGTATTGAAGGTGACAGGCGTATCTAAGGCGTTTGGCGCGGTTCAGGCCCTGCATAGGGTTGGGTTTGAGCTGATACCAGGCGAGGTTCATGCGCTGATGGGAGAGAATGGCGCTGGAAAATCAACTGTGGGAAAGATTATTGCGGGCATCTATTCAGCGGATGAGGGAACGATCGAGTTTGAGGGAAAAGAGGTAAAGATTGACAATCCGGCAGCGGCCATATCCATGGGAATTGCCATTGTGATGCAGGAGTTTAACTCTATGCCGCATCTTTCCGTTTATGAGAATGTATTTCTTGGGCATAAGGAAATCTTTAAGCACGGTTTTATTTTTGATAAGGCCGAGGCGGTTCGCAGGACCAGGGAGCTGCTGGCTATGTTTGGAATGGAGCGGCAGATACAGCCTATGGCGCGGCTCAGTGACCTGACTGTGGCGGAACAGCAGATCGTGGAGATTATCAAGGCCGTGTCCTATGAATCCAAGGTGATTATTTTGGATGAGCCTACAGCGTCTCTGACCCAGAAAGAGGCGGACCGGCTTTTTGCTGTGGTGAAGCAGCTAAAAGAAAAGGGTGTGGCCTTCATTATTGTCTCTCACCGCTTTAATGAGATTTTTGAGATTTCCGATAAAATCACGGTTTTCCGGGACGGAGAATGTGTGCTGCAAAACGTGAATATGAAGGAGATGGACGAACAAAAGCTGGTGCGGGCTATGGTGGGACGGGAAATCAAGGACTTCTTCGGAAGCAAGGTTGCGCTGGCGGAGGATTTTGAGAGGCGTCCGATCCTGTCAGTGGAGCACCTCCATGATAGTTGGGATTTTATTAAGGATTTGTCTTTTGAGGCCAGGAGCGGCGAGATTCTGGGAATTTCCGGCCTGGTAGGAGCCGGGCGGACGACCCTGGTGCGCAGTATTTTCGGCGCGGAAGGAAGAAAGTCCGGCGTGGTCCGCGTGGATGGCGTGGAGGTAAAGCCGGGTGAGCCGGG
>CAOJHG010000004.1 GCA_948435975.1 uncultured Oscillibacter sp.
TCAAGCAGCTCCTCATGACCTCCGGCTTTGACCGCTATTTCCAGATTGCCCCCTGTTTCCGGGATGAGGACGCCCGAGCCGACCGTTCTCCTGGTGAATTTTATCAGTTGGATATGGAAATGGCCTTTGCCTCTCAGGAGGACGTATTCGCCGTGATCGAGGATGTGCTTCCCCCCATTTTCGCAAAGCATGGCAAATACAACAAAGCCAGCGCCGCTCCCTTCCGCCGCATTCCCTACCAGGACGCCTTAGAGCGCTACGGCACCGACAAGCCGGATCTGCGCATTGATTTGACGGTCACGGATTTCAGCAATGTCTTTACGGACACCGGCTTTGCCGCCCTGGACAATCAGACAGTGAAAATCATCAACATCTCTAACTGCAAGCTTACCCGCAAGCAGATCGAAAGCCTGATAAACGAATGCGAGGTACAGAGCGGCGTTAAGTGCTTCTGGTTCAAGGCGGACGAAAAGGGAGAGTTCGCCGGCGGTATTGCCAAGTTTGCCAAGATGGCGGAAGCGGAAATTCGGGACCTGTTTGACTGCGCCCCCAACACCCTTTTTGTTCTGGCGGCGGGTCCCCAGGCGGTGAAAGCCTCCGGTGTGCTCATCAAGACCTTCGGTGCGGCCTGCGAGGGGCATATGGACAAGGAGCGGTATGAGTTCTGCTGGATTGTAGATTTTCCGATGTATGAGATTGGCGAGGAGAGCGGCGAACTGGAATTCTGCCACAACCCCTTCTCCATGCCCTCCGGCGGTCTGGACGTCCTTCTGAAAGCGGAGCGCGGCGAAGTGGACCCCCTCTCCATTACGGCGGACCAATACGACCTGGTATGCAACGGCGTAGAGCTTTCTTCCGGCGCCGTCCGGAACCACGACCCGGAGATTATGGTAAAGGCGTTTGAGATGGTCCATTTAGGCGAAGAGGACGTAAAAGCGAAATTCCCCGCCATGTACAACGCGTTCACTTACGGCGCTCCTCCCCACGCAGGCATTGCCCCTGGCGTAGACCGCATGGTAATGCTGCTTGCCGGCGAAGACTCCATCCGGGAAATCATTCCCTTCCCCATGAACAAGAACGCTCAGGATGTTATGATGGACGCCCCCAGCGCCGTGACCCAAAAGCAGCTTGACGAGCTCCACATTGCCCTTGTGAAGCCTGAAACGTAAGTCTCATGAACAGGGAGCTTATGAAAAGGCGGACGTATAGAGAAAAGGTCGGAAAGGCGTTATGATGAAAAAAATTTTGGTTCTCTTCTTATTGCTGTCCCTCTGCGGGTGCAGTTCAGGTCCTGCCGGGGAACCTCCGGAGGACAGGCTCTCCTCGACGGTTGAAACGCCCAAAGCCCCCCAAGAGCCGACGGAACCGCCAGACGAGAAGACCCTGGAAGAAACGCTCCTGGCCTCTATGACCCTGGAGGAAAAGGTAGGGCAGCTCTTCTTTGTCCGCTGTCCGGAAAAAAACGCTGTTGAGGATGTATGCACCTACCATCTGGGCGGCTACATCCTGTTCAGCAGGGACACCAAGGGGAAAACCGCCAGCGAGCTCATCCAAACCATCGACTGCTACCAATCCGCCGCCGGAATCCCTCTTCTTATTGGCGTGGATGAAGAAGGGGGTTCCGTCGTTCGGGTCAGCTCTAATCCCCACTTCCGCTCCTCGAAATTTCCCAATCCCCGCAAGCTCTGGCAGACGGACACGGTTGCCAGCGACACCCACGAAAAGGATCTGCTTCTAAGAGCCTTGGGAATCAATGTCAATCTTGCGCCTGTGGCAGATGTTTCCATCAATCCCAGCGATTTCATTTATGACCGCACCACCGGCGGGGATGCCAAAACAGCGCAGGCTTATGTCTCTCAGGTGGTGGAGGTCATGTCCACCGACGGTATGGGCAGCGTCCTGAAGCATTTTCCAGGCTATGGAGACAACGTGGACACCCATACCGGCATCGCCCTGGACAACCGGCCCCTGGAGCAATTCTGGGAATCGGACTTTCTTCCCTTCCAGGCGGGCTTTGCCGCTGGGGAAACGTCTGGAGGTCCCATGCCCGCCGTCCTGGTCAGCCACAATATTATTTCCTGCATGGACCCGGACCTTCCCGCCTCCCTTTCCCCCGCTGTACACACTCTCTTGCGGGAAGAACTGGGCTTCACCGGCGTTATCATGACTGACGATCTGGCTATGAACGCCGTGGAAGCCTATGCAAAGGAGGGGGCATCAGCGGTCATGGCCCTCCAGGCGGGAAACGACCTGGTCCTGACCACCGACTACCGGACCCAGATTCCCAAGGTGATTCAGGCGGTGGAAAACGGCGCCTTAGAGGAATCTGTGATTGACGCCGCCTGCCTGCGGGTGCTGAGGTGGAAAATCGCCCTGGGACTTCTGCCCGCAGCGGCGGAATAACGCTTTTGAAAGAAGGAGTCTTCAATGCAAGAGCTTATCCTACAGACTCTGGAAGACATAGAACGCCGGGAATCCATTCGCATCCTGCTGGCAGTAGAATCGGGAAGCCGCGCCTGGGGCTTTGCTTCTCCAGACAGCGATTACGATGTTCGCTTTCTCTACGTCCGCCCCTGGACGGATTACCTGCGCCTGGAAGGACGCCGGGACGTTCTTGAGCTTCCCATCAGCGATCTTCTGGACATCAACGGCTGGGACCTGGACAAAACGCTGAAGCTGCTCTATAAATCCAATCCTACGCTTTTCGAGTGGTTCTCCTCCCCCATCGTCTACCGCTCCAGCCCCTTTGCCGAACGCTTTGTCCCCTTCATGCAGTCCTACTTTTCCAGCAGGCGGGGCCTGTGGCACTACCTGAGCATGGCCGAGAGCAACTACCGGGAATTTCTCCACGGATACGAGACCGTCAAGCTGAAAAAATATTTCTATGTGCTCCGCCCCATACTGGCCTGCCGGTGGATACTGGAGCGGGAGACGCCGCCGCCGATGCAGTTTTCCGAGCTGTTGGAAACTGAGCTGGTCCCGGACCTGCGCCCCATCGTCAGCCGCCTGCTTGAGCAGAAAATCCACATGCCTGAGGTCAAGCGGGTCCCGGCCATCCCTGTGCTGAATACTTATCTTGAAGAAAGCATGGCCAAAATCCGGGCCTGCGTCATGGCTATGCCGGAGGCGCCCGCCCTGGGCTGGGCGGAACTCAATACCCTATTTCTCTCCGAGGTCGGGGCCCCTGAATCGTGTTAGGAAAGGTGGATTCCGAATGGAAACCGAAAAGCTCTACTACCAAGACCCCTGCCTGCGGGAATTTACCGGCACAGTCCTTTCCTGCGAGGCAGTGATTGACGCTTGGAAAGTCATTCTGGACCGGACCGCTTTCTACCCCGAGGGCGGCGGCCAGCCAGCAGACCATGGCATCCTTCGCACCTCCGCCGGAGAGGTCCGCGTGACAGACGTTCACGAGAAGGACGGCGTGATTTTCCACATTTGTGACAAACCTGTGGAAACTGGAGAGGCCATCACCGGCATTCCCGATTGGTCCCGCCGCTTTGACCACATGCAGCAGCACTCCGGCGAGCACATTATCAGCGGTATCCTCTGCGGCTTATACCACTGCAACAACGTAGGCTTTCACCTGGGTGCGGAAACCGTCACCATCGACTATGATACTGACATCACCTGGGAACAGGCTCTGAAGGCGGAGCAAAAAGCAAATGAAACCATCTGGGCCAATCAGCCGGTCAATATCTCCTTCCCCTCCCCGGAGGAACTGGCTTCCTTGAATTATCGAAGCAAAAAGGCCCTTACAGGACAAGTCCGCATTGTGACCTTTCCAGGGGCGGACTGCTGCGCCTGCTGCGGGACCCATGTGGACAGCGCGGGACAGGTGGGGCTCATCAAGGTCCTGTCCTGCCAGAAATTCCGGGAAGGCGTTCGGATGGAGATTCTCTGCGGACAGCGGGCCCTGCGTTATCTTTCCGCCGTCTATGAACAGGACCGCGCCATTGGACAGCGTCTCAGCGTCAAGCCCCTGGAGACTTCTGCCGCCGTAGAGCGTCTGGAACAGGAGCTAACCGCCGCCAAAACCCGCATGGCCGGACTGGAGCAGACTGCCTTTGCCGCCGTTGCCGCGGAACATGCTGGTAAGGGAAACGTGGTTCTCTTCCAATCCCCCATGAAATCCGACAGCGTCCGCCGTTTAGCCGATATGACAGCAAAATCCTGCGGCGGCCTGGCGGCAGTTTTCGCCGGAGAAGAAACCGCCTGGTCCTATGCCCTGGTGCAGTCCAGCGGCGACGACATCTCTGCTCTAGTAAAGTCCCTGAATCAAGCTCTTCATGGTCGGGGCGGCGGAAGAAACGGCTTTGCTCAGGGAAGCGTCCAAGCCCCCAAAGAGGAGATCGCCCAATTTTTTGCGGCGCAAACGGTTTAATGGAAAGGAAAAATCTATGCAGTATGTTCTTTTGGAGTGGAACCACGACGAGGACGACGAGCCCTATTTAATTTATTCGGAGTTAGACGGCCAGCGGTATGAACAGCGCAAGATCGAATTCTTCCGCAACGGGCTTTCCTTCTCCTACGGCGGAGAACGGGGCCGCCTGGACGCGCTTGGTTCCGCGCCCTTCCCCGAAGACCTGCGGGAAATCGTGCGTCAGGGGGACCCTGGAGAAGTCGTTGCCAGAAGTATCCCAGCATCTCTATTTTATGAGGTCTGGAACCAGGTCCAGGAGCAGCCTGACGGTTTCATGGGCATGTTCTTTTAATCCAGCGGACCGGGCATTCCGCCCCTGAAAGAAATAAAGAGGACGCCATCCATTCATGACGTCCTCTTTTCTTTTATCATGGGGAGCTTATCGAGTGCCTGCCGGTTGGTTCATATCCTGCGTGATATACTGCTTTCCATAAAGAGCGTCGTAAACCACTGCATCCCGCAGGTCCAAAAGCTCTTCCGCCTCTGGGGACAGTCCCGCCGCCTCACGGCTGAAGCTGGGCCGCCCTTTTCCATCAACAAAATATTGGTCCGTATCCGTCAAGCAAACCTGACTCGTCTTCTCCAGCAGTCCCCAATACCGGGAAACCTGCCCGCAAGTCAGCTCCAGAAGCTGCGGACCCAGCGCGGTTACACTGCTTTCCTGCCGGGTCCCAGCCTTCCCCTGAAGCAGCGCCGCGTCATTCGCCCAAATCAGATAGTCGGTGGAATATAGGTCGTTGATCTCCTCCTCCGTCCAGTGGATGGTATTATTTTCCGGACACAGCCCCAGTTTCGTGTAAACCGTCTCCCCGTCGATCATGAAGAGATTTGGTCTGTGGTCCCCGAAAAATACCACCACCGTTGGTTCCTCCGATTCCCGCAAAAGGTCCGTCAGTTCTCCCAGCGCCTGATCCGCCTGGGTAATGCCCTCCAGCAAGGTCTTTACAATAAACATATCGTCCCTGCCAAGCTGTCCGCACTCTACACCGATCTGACACACATAGTCGAACTTCTTCGCGTCAAAGGGCTGATGATTCTCCATGGTAATCCCATACAGGAAAGCCCGCTGACCCTTGGCGTTGATTTTCTCCATCTGGTCCAGCATCCCGCGGAAAAGGTAACTGTCCTTCAAATAGTACCCGCCATAAACGCCGCCCTCCCATTCAAAGCCGAGATTCTGCACATCCTCGGAAAACAGCAGCTCCTCAAAGCCCAACATAGGATAGGTCACAGTCCGGTTGTACAGGCTGTTGTCAAACCCGTGAAGCATCTCCGCCTGATAGTCTCCGCTCTTGGTATACTGTTCCGCCAGCGCGTCAAATCGTTCGTAAACCTCGTTATCCAGGAAGCAGATGTTGCTCCCCGGCGGCAAATCCAGCCCATTGATGCCATACAGCATGGACATTTCAATATAGCCGGTGCCATAACCCAAATAGTGACTATGGAACGTGCCGCTGATACTCTCCTGTTCCAGAGCGTGGAAGTTCTCCAGCGGGTCCCGCTCATACTCAATCCCCGGCAGCCGGTTCAGGTCATAGAAGGACTCAGAGAGAATCATGATGATATTCGGCTTGACCTCCATATCCTCCGCCGGTCCCAGGATTTCATCAATCCGGGCAAGCACCTGTTCCATATAATCCTGACAGTATCCCTCCGGCGGCGTCTTCCCCTGTAGAAACCGGTCCCGCCAAAGGCTCAGCGTCAAACCATTGGTACTGTGGTTCTCAGCGGTATCAATCCGGGTGTAAAAATCCACACCCAGAAGTTCCGCCAGCGCACCGGTGCCCGAGGTAGAGCACAATACAGCCGCCAGCGCCAAAGAGAAGCCAAAACTGAGAAATTGGCCCCTGCCCTCAATGGCCGTCAGCCGCCGCGCCAGCAGCAGGACCAGCACGCAAACCAGCAGCGCTGCGCAGGCCAGCCAAAAATCCTCCGGCGGCGTCAAATTCCCGGCCAGGCCAGCCACATTTCCCGCCTTTGCCGCCAGTCCGAAATCCGCCAGCTCCAGAGGCATTCCGTTGATTGCCGTCTTGAAATAATCCACCAATGCCAGAACCAGCCCCACTGCGCCCGTCAGCAATCCCGACAGCCACAGCCGTCCGGTCAGCGCTCCCAGAATATACACCGGCGCGGCATAAATGAGAACGGTCATTACCATCTGCCCAGGGTAGTGTTCCGCCCACCAGCGAACGGCAGGCAGCGTATCACTGATGACCCACTGCACCAACACCGCAATTACCGCGCCCATACAGACCGCGCCCATATTGAACAGAACCCAGCGCAGCCACGCGGGACCAATCAAACGCTTATTTCTCAAAATAATACACCTTTTTGCATAGATGGAAGAGGGAAGACCGTTCCTTCATCGCTTCCCTCTCCCCTGTTATTTCCTCAATATGCCAGTTTCTCAGCCAGATAAGCACTCAATTCGCTTATGGGAATCCGCACCTGAGCCATGCTGTCCCGCTCCCGGACGGTGACGCAGTTATCTGCGGGCTTCTGTTCGTCGCCAACCGTTTCAAAGTCCACCGTCACACAGAACGGCGTGCCAATCTCGTCTTCCCGGCGGTAGCGCTTGCCGATGGACCCAGTTTCGTCGAAGTCCACCATCCAATTCTTGGAAAGCTCCCGCTGGATTTCCTGGGCCTTGGCGCTCAGTTTCTTGCTCAGAGGCAGGACCGCTACCTTGAAGGGCGCAATCGCCGGATGGAAGCGCATGACCGTCCGGACGTCGTTCTTGGCCTCGTCCACAACCTCCTCATCGTAAGCCTCCACCAGCAGAGCCAGAGTCATACGGTCCGCGCCTAGAGAGGGTTCAATGACATAGGGGACATAGTGCTCTTTCTTCTCCTGGTCGAAGTAGGTCAAATCCTGCCCGGAATGCTCCTGGTGCTGGCTCAGGTCATAATCGGTGCGGTCCGCCACGCCCCACAGCTCTCCCCAGCCGAAGGGGAACCGATATTCAAAGTCAGTGGTAGCCTTGGAATAGAACGCCAGCTCTTCAGGCTCATGGTCCCGAAGACGCAGATTTTCCTCCTTCACATTCAGTCCAATCAGCCAATCGTGGCAGTAGGTCCGCCAATACTGGAACCACTCCAGGTCCGTATCAGGCTTGCAGAAGAACTCCAGCTCCATCTGCTCAAACTCCCGGATGCGGAAGATAAAATTGCCCGGGGTGATCTCGTTCCGGAAACTCTTGCCCACCTGGCAGACGCCGAAGGGCAGTTTCCGCCGGGTCGTCCGCTGAATGGCGGGGAAATTGACAAAGATGCCCTGGGCAGTTTCAGGACGGAGGTAGACCTCATTGGCCGTGTCCTCCGTGACGCCCTGGTGGGTCTTGAACATCAGGTTAAACTTGCGGATATCCGTAAAATCACTCTTGCCGCAGCCAGGACAGGGGACGCTTTTTTCCTGGATGAAGCGCACCAGGTCTTCCTGTGTCATGGCCTCGACGTTGATATCCAGGCCGTTTTCCTGCACGAAGCCTTCCACCAGCTTATCGGCCCGGTGGCGCATTTTGCAGGCCTTGCAGTCAATCAGGGGATCGTTGAAGGTGGACACATGGCCGGAGGCGACCCAAACCTGAGGATTCATCAGAATAGCGGCGTCCAATCCCACATTATAGGGATTCTCCTGAACGAATTTTTTCCACCAGGCCCGCTTAACGTTGTTTTTCAGCTCCACACCCAGGGGGCCGTAATCCCAACTGTTGGCAAGACCGCCATAGATTTCACTTCCGGGAAACACAAAGCCCCGGTTTTTGCAGAGGGCTACGATCTTTTCCATCGTTTTCTGCTTGTTGTCCATAATTGATCTCTCCTTATTCAAAAATGATCGTTTCTGATCTGGCTCCACGAGAAGAAGGGCGCTGTTCCTCCGCCAAAGCTCTCCCCCTCTCTCAAAAAGAAAACGCCCCAAGCCAAAGCTCAGGGCGAACTTTTTCATCAAGCCCGCGGTTCCACCTGAATTTCCCCGTCGTCAAAACAGGGACACTCTTTCCGGTAACGGCGGCTTCCGGCAGGGCATTTCCTCCCCGCGACTCCAGGGCGCCTCTTCTCCTGTTCCGGAAGGGCTTTCACCAGCCGCCCTCTCTCTTCACCGGGGTTCCAGGAGTCCTCTCCCTCTCACAGTCTTTTGATAATTGGTTAGTGTAGCATCTTTTCCCCCAATTGTCAAGAGATGTGTTTTCTATAAAATAAAATTTCCGTGTCCATGAAATTGGAAAATGTTCTGCCCAGTGTAAATTTTTTCCGAGATTCTGCCGAAGAAAAGATAGAAGCCATTAAACGCACAGGAGGTAAACAGCATGTCTCTCATTGTAGAACAGATGGCGGTAAAGAGGCTTCCCTCAGAGCTGGTAAACAACGCTGCCTTTGTGAAAATGGTAGATTTCGACCCCGTTCACGAGTCAGACGCGCCCGCCGGCCCCGCCGAACAGCTCAAGGTTCCCGACATGGACACCCTTACGCTCAGCAAGGACCTTTTGGAAAACGCCATTCCCCTGACCCCCGCGCCAGCGGACGGCCAGACAAAGGCCCCCCTTGACATCACCACTCCGGAAGCTCTGGCGCACATGGAGAAGAGCCAGAAGTTATACACGCTGATGAAGAGCTGGAACGCCCTGATCGATGAATGCAAGCAGAAGGCGGCGTCCTATGATTACGCCGGAACAATCAGTCTCTTCAAAGGGCAGTGTGCCGCCTGGGAACAGAATCTGCAAGCATCCGACCCCGAGGGCTATCAATTGTGGACGGGCCTTTTCAAGCTGGAGGCCCGCGCCTGATGAAGCCGGTCATCCTCAGCGCCGACGGGGACAGTGTGGTTTATTCTGTACCTGACATTGTAGCGGACCACCTGGAGGACTATTGCCTTGAGTTCTGCACGGAATGGCTGTGGAAAAGTCCAGAGGCCGAAAAATACCGCAGGGACTTCGGCGGCTATACCGGCGTCAGCTACAACGAGGCAGATTTCATCGCGTATTTGAATCAGCACCGTTTTCCCCAAGAGCCGTCTGTCCTGTTGAAAAACCTGGGCTGGACCGGCGAGCGCCTGCCGGAGGAATACAAAAGCCTTCCCTATTTCAACTTCTAAACATCTGACCGAATGCAAGCAATGGCAAGGCAATTGACAGCTACACCAGTAGCGCCGGAAATTCCATCTGCATTATCTACACCCGCTACTCCGAATGAACTGCAAACCTGCATAAGCGCTCAACGCATAAGAAAAACCGGGCCGCAGAATCACGGTCCGGTTTCTTTTTATTGCTTGTCCTTATCAAAGGCAACAACAATACGGCGGTTGGGGTCCGTACCGGTGGAATGGGTGCTGACACCTGGGAAATCCTGAAGCGCTGTATGAATCACGTGCCGCTCATACGCATTCATCGGCTCCAAGGTCACGCTGCGGCGGTAGCGGACCACCTTTCCCGCAACCTTCCGTGCCAGATGACAGAGGCTCTGCTCCCGCTTCTCCCGGTAGTTCTCCGCATCCAACTGCACCCGGACACGGACGCCGGTACGGTTCACGGCGTAACTGGTCAACTGCTGAATCGCGTCCAGCGTTTCGCCCCGCCGTCCAATCAGCGCACCCAGGCCCTGACCTGTTAAAATGACCTTATACCGTCCCTTCTCAGGCTGATACACATGGATATCCGCCGGGCTTTCCATATGCTCCAGTAATCCGCTCAGGAAGGTCTTGATGGACTGGGCCTTCTCGTCGTCCACTTCCTCCCCCAGCTCCTGGACCGGCTTCTTCTCCGCCGGGCTGATTTCCTGCTCCACCGGCGCGGGACGCTTTTTCTCCGGGCGCTCCTTTTTCTCCGCCGGACGAGGCTCCTGCCGTTTTTCCGGCTTCTTTTCCTTCTCGGCCTTCCGCGGCTTTTCCGCCGGCGCTTTCACCGCGGGAGGAACGGCTGCCGGGGCAGGCTCCACAGACTTGGGCCCCTCTTCCTCCGGCCCATAATATACCCGGACCTTTGCCGGACTGCTGCCGAACCCCAGAAAACCGGATTTCTCCCGCTCCAGGACCTCTACGGAAACATCGTCCCGCTCCATGCCCAACTGAGCCAAAGCCTTATTGGTAGCGTCCTCCTGATTTTTACCCGTTACATCAATATACGCTCTCATGGCGCTTCCTCACTCTTCTTTTCGTCATAACGGTCCGCTTTATACGCCCGTCCCCGAGCGTAAGGCCGGTCGCCGATGCGGCCCGCCTCAGTTGTACTGCTTCCGGCTCTCTTCGCCTTTTCTGCCTTTGCCTCCTGAGCCGCACGGCGCTTTTCTTTCAGCGTCTGCTTCTGGGCGGGCTGCTGGCGCTGCTGCTCCTGCATCACCTTGGCCTCTTCCATCCGGCGCTTCCGGTCTGCCTGGCGGGCCTCATAGCGGGCGTTTTCTTCCTCCTCCAGACGCTTGTTGAAGAACTTGCCCATCAGATACTCCTGCACCGCCATGATTGCGCTCTGGGCAATCCAGTAAACGCCCAAGGCGGATGGCATGGTGAAGGCGATATAGACGGAAAACAGCGGCATCCACATCATCATACGGTTGGTGCTGGCAGCCGCGTCGGTTTTGGGCTGCTGGCTCATGGTGATTTTCGTTACCAAAAGCTGAGACGCGCCCGCCAGGATGGGGATCAAGATCAAACCGATGACCGCCCAGGAAAAGCTGAAGCTCTTCACCGCATCCCAGGGCGTCTCCGCCATGTTCAGGCCCAGGAAATTGTAATTGACGTTGATCCAGCCCTCCACGGTGTTGCCCAATTCTGGCATTTGGGTAGCGATGGTGTTGACCAGGTTGATCTGCCCGGAGGGAAGCAATTGGGTAACGCCGTCCTTGACCACCGCCGCGCCGTCCCGAAACTGCACGATGCTGGTCATATCCACTCCCGCGGCGGTGACCGCGTCCACCATCTTCTGAACCACCTCGCTGGAGAGCAGCATGAAATGGGTGATGGGCTGACGCAGGATGGAATACAGGGCAATCAGGATGGGCAGGGGCAGGAAGCTCCAGAGACAGCCGGACATAGGGTTGACGCCCTCTTCGGCATAGAGCTTCTGCATTTCCTCGCCCATTTTCGCTTGGTTGTTGGCGTACTTTTTCTGGATCTCCTGCATCCGGCCGGACATGCGGCTCATGCGAATCATGCTCTTCTTCGATTTCATCTGGAAGGGAAGCATGATGAGCTTGATTGCCACTGTAAACAGAATGATCGCCACGCCGTAGGAGCCTGTCAGATTGTAGAACAGCCGCACTAACCAGGCGAAGGGGATACAAATGATGTATCCAATGGTTGAAAACATAAAAAAATCCTCCAGATTGAGGTCCAGAGAGACGCCGCCCTCTGGTTTCTCCGACGGAACGGAGTAGGGATACTTCCTTTCCATAGAGTCCGCGCCCGCTGGAAAAGGAAATGGAACGACGGCCCTTTGACCGCCTGAAGGCTCTCCTTTTTGAAGCTCCAGATTTCAGGGGACGGGGTCATAGCCGCCCTTGTGGAAGGGATTGCAGCGGAGAATGCGCCGGAACGCCAGCCAGCCGCCCTTAACTGCCCCGTATTTCTCCAGAGCCTCCAGAGCGTACTGTGAGCAGGTTGGGATATAGTTGCAGCATCTTGGCCGGGCAGGAGAAATTTCCCGCTGGTAAAACCGGACCAGGGCCATTAAAATATGCTTCACGGTTTCTCCTCCAGCAGCTTCAATTTCCGGCACAGGCGCGTAAACGTATCGTTCAATTCCTGCCAGGGAGCATTCAGCGTTCTGCCCCGGGCCACGATCACCATATCCCACCCCTGCCGGAGCTTGTCCGCGTTCAGGCGGTATACCTCCCGCAAGCGGCGGCGGGCCCGGTTGCGCTTCACCGCGTTTCCCAGCTTCACGGAAACGGTAATGCCCACCCGGTTATGCCCAAAACGATTCCGGCGGCAGTAAATCACCATGCCGCCGCCCACTGCCGACGCGCCCTTTTGGTAGAGCCGCCGGAACTCGTGATTCTTTTTCAGGGTAACGGCGGCTTTCATTCCCATCCTCCAAACTGACACGAGGGACGGAGGAATTCAAAGATTCCCGCCGCCCCTACAGGACCCCTGTTCAAGTGTCTCCCCCCATTCAAGGCTCAATAGGAGAGGCGTGCGCGGCCTTTTGCGCGACGGCGGGCCAACACCTTGCGGCCGTTTGCGGTGGCCATTCTCTTGCGGAAGCCGTGGACCTTTTGTCCGTGGAGCTTCTTAGGCTGGTAGGTACGCTTTGTTGCCATCTTTCAGACACCTCCTGTCCTTACTTGCGCCCCGAAAAAGAGGCGCTATTCCCAACACTATCCTTACGGACAGCGCGGCAGACGCTTTTTGACGTATAGTTTAGTATAGCACAGCCCTTCAAAACCTGTCAACAAAAAATTCATCTTCTTCCAGCCCCGCAATTTATTCCGGATAGCGGGTCCAGGTTTCGTGGCAGAACCCTTTGCCATTGGCTCTGGGGCGAATATCGGCGACACTGTCCAGCTTGCGAGCGGGGAACTTGTTGCCGCCATTATTGCCGCCAAAGGTTCCATCGGGATAGCCGCCGATGATTCCAAGGGCGTACACATTGGCGACAGCGTCCTTGTACTGGCTGGGGATGCTGGAATATTCCGCAATCCTGCTGGCGGCTGAAGATATTTCCATCATAAAACGTACCAGCAATATTGTCAATACGACCAAAATACCAAACCGCTCCAATTTCTGAATCCGTCAATCTTCCGTCCTGTAAAACACCGGTAATTTACCCTATACATTTATAATAAGGTATTGTCAGAAAATCAAATCTTTGGTATACTAAAAAGAGATTTTGCTATTTTATAGAGAGAGGTGCTTCCATTTGAATTCTGTAACCGATATATGGGAAAACGTACTGCGGCAGCTACGGGGCAATCTCTCGGAAACCACGATCTCCACCTGGTTCGACGAGCTGAGTATTGTGGACATCCGGGGAAACACCTGCTATCTGCACTGCTCCAACGATTTCAAAAAAGGCTACATTGAATCCCTGTTCCTAACCAATATCAAAGCCTCTCTCCATGACATCTTTTCCATGGATTTCGAGGTCAAGATCCTGGACGACCCCGGCTTGTCCGAATTCCGGGGCGGCGCTTCTCCCCGTCAAACAGACCGGTTTACCTCCGCCGAATTCACCTTTGAAACCTTCGTCGTGGGTCCCTCCAATAAGCTGGCCTACGCCGCCTCCCAATCCGTAGCCGAGCACCCCGCCCAGAATTACAACCCCCTCCTCATCTATGGAGATTCCGGACTGGGCAAAACTCACCTGATTTACGCCATTGCAAACGTCATCCGGAAAAACGACCCCAAGTCAAAAATCGCTTACGTCAAGGGGGACGACCTCACTAACGAGCTGGTAGAGGCCATCCGGGAGGGCACCACCGCCGAAATGCGGGAGAAATACCGTCAGGCGGACCTTCTGCTGGTGGACGACGTGCAAGTCATCGCGGGCCGGAAACAGACCCAGGAAGAATTTTTCCATACGTTCAACACGCTGTATGAATCTGGGCGTCAGATTGTGCTGACCTCAGACCGCCCCCCCTCTGAAATGACCCAGTTGGAGGACCGCCTCCGCACCCGATTTGAATGGGGCCTGCTGGTGGACGTGGCCCCTCCGGACTTCGAGACCCGCCTTGCCATCATCCGCACGAAATGCGCTCTGCTGGGACTGGACCTGCCGGACAAGATCGCCTTTTACATTGCCGACAACATCACCGCTAACGTCCGGCAGTTGGAAGGCACCATCAATAAAATCATGGCCTATAAGCAGCTCCTCGGCAGCGAGACCAACGAGGAGACCGTCAGCCGGGCCATGCAGGACATCCTGAAGAGCGAAAACGAGTACATCCCCACCCCGGAGACCATCCTTACCTACGTCAGCCGTTACTATCACGTGGAAGAATCCGTAGTGCGGGGCCAACAGAGGAACCGGGACGCCGTTGCAGCGCGGCAGGTGGCAATTTATCTCATCCGCAGCATGACAAATCTCTCTCAGGACAACATCGGCCGTCTGTTCGGCAACCGGGACCATGCCACGATTGCCTATTCCATCCAGCAGGTTGAGAAGAAAATGAAAAAGGACCCCGCATTCGCAGAGACCGTGAAGGAACTAAAAACCAACATCAACTCAAAACACTGACTCGCCCTTTTTCCACAATCCTCCGTGGAAAAGGAAAAAGACAGTGTTAAAAAAATTCTCCTCGACAAGAGCCGGGGAAAATCATATTTTTTCTCCACGATGGCATGTGGAGACTGAACCCGTTGCAAATTCTGACCTTTTTCCACTTTTCCACAAAATTTTTCCCTATGACTACTATTTCTAAAAAAAATTTTCTTTCTTAAAAAAAACGGGGCTTTACAGCGGTTTCTTTCCCTTCTTGTAAACAACACAAGTTTATACAAATAGTAATCTCCGCGCCGCCCACGATTTTCTTCGCTCCGCCGCAAAAATATGGCAGGCGAAAAGGAGCGAATATTTATACAAACACCGTGAATATGCACTGCAATGAATATTCATTTGCGCCGCATCAAACAAATATGATATCACCAATCAATATGGGAGGTCTTCCTATGATAAAATTTACCTGCGAAAAAGCGCTGCTGAAAAATGCGATTTCTACCGCTGGAAAAGTCGTTGCCCCAAAAAGCTCCATTCCCACCCTGGAAGGATTGCTGCTTCAGGCAAACGCAGAGCTGCTGACCGTGTCTGGCTACAACATGCAGACGGGGATTCGGACAAAGGTTTCCGTAAACGTCCTGGAGCCGGGAGAAATCGTGATGCCTACCCGTCTTTTCAGCGATATTGTCACCCGAATGCCGGACGATGTGATTACGTTCTCCTGTGACGAGCATTTGGTAGCCCGCCTTACCTGTGGCAATGCGGACATTGAAATTCCCGGTCTGGCCGCAGAAGAGTATCCGGACATGCCCGAGGTGGAGGATGAGTACAGCGTTTCGGTGGGACAGAAGACTCTGCGGGAAATGATCGAGCAGGTGGCCTTTGCGGTTTCTACCAATGAGAGCCGCCCGATTCATACCGGCGTGTTGTTCGAAATCGGAGACGGCAGTTTGACAATGGTAGCGGTAGATGGGTTCCGCCTGGCAGTCCGCCGGGAGGCATTGGAAAAAATAGAAAGCGGCGTGTTTTCCTTCGTGGCGCCGGGTTCCGCCCTGAGTGAAGTCAAAAATATCTGCAAGGACGAAGAAAAGAACGCGGAAATCACCCTGGGCAAGCGGCACATCCTGTTTACCATCGGGAACACGGACCTGATCTGCCGCCGGCTGGAGGGAGAATTCCTGGACTACCGGACCGCCATTCCCAGAAAAAATCCCATTGCTGTCGTAGCCGAAACCCGTGCGCTGATCGACAGCATCGACCGGGTGTCTACCGTCATTTCGGAAAAGCTGAAAAGCCCCATCCGCTGTGTTTTCGAGCATGATAAGGTGCTGCTGGCCGCAAAGACCTCCAAAGGCGACGCAAAGGACGTATGCCTCGTGTCTGGAGACGGCAATGGGCTGGAGATTGGATTCAACAACCGTTACCTGATGGAGGCGCTGCGGTTTGCCCCGGCGGACTCTGTGCGGATCGAGCTCAATACCGGCGTTTCTCCGGCGGTGATCGTGCCGGTGGAGGGGGAAGAAAAATTTTTGTACATGGTCCTTCCCGTCCGCTTGAAAGCCAACGGATAAACGGGTTTCATCCGGCAAAAAACGGAAATCATTGATAAGGAATGCAATTGCTATGAAACAACAGACGGTTAAGATTCATACGGAGTATATCAAGCTCCAAGACCTGCTGAAGCTGGCAGGACTGGTTGAGACCGGCGGCGAGGCCAAAGAGCGTATCCAGAGCGGCGAGGCCCAGGTGAACGGCGAAACCTGCACCCAGAGAGGAAAGAAAGTCCGTCCTGGGGATCAGGTGGTGTTCGGCGGCGCGGAGCTTTCGGTGGTCTATGTGGGCTGAACGGCTGGAGCTGGAAGGATTCCGGAACTACAAAAGGCAGGCTGCGGAATTCGACCCACAGTGCAACGTTATCTGGGGAGAGAACGCCCAGGGAAAGACAAACTTGCTGGAGGCCATTTTCTATCTCTCCTGCGGCCGTTCCCCCCGCACGCGGTCAGACCGGGAGATGATCGGCTTTGACCG
>CAOJHG010000005.1 GCA_948435975.1 uncultured Oscillibacter sp.
TGAAGCGGAACTGAATGCGCTGTCGGCTGGAACCGCCCCCGGTGGAGGAGCGGAAAAGGAGGAAGACGCTTCCCCAAAATAAAATACGCCGCCTCGGGACATACTACCTCCCATAAACCATACAGGAGGCGTATCAGATATGGCACAGTTGAGCACCTATTTTTCCTTGGAAAATGCTGCGGGACAGCACGATGAGAAGCGCTTGAAGCAGGGCCTGGATACGCTGCCCGGCGTGACCTCCGTCAGTGTCAGCGCAGGCGGCTGTCTGGCAGTGGACTATGATTCCACCGGCGTCCGGCAGGAGCAGATTCGTCAGAAGGTCCAGGAGCTTGGCTATGAGCTCCGGAACCAGGACTGACTTATCTGAAAGAAAGCGTGAAAAACCGCGCTCCTTCACTGAGAGGGAACGCGGTCCTTTTGTGTTTGTTTCAGCTTGACAGACCAAGACTGTGCCGGGACTGTTCGCTGAGGAGCGGGGCCAGCCATTCGTAGGACAAATGGAAAATCTGGGCTCCTTCGGCGTAACAGGCCAGCTCATAGGGAGAGAACGCCACTGTCATCCCCTCCTCGCCAAAGGAAACGGCATAACTGCTCCAGTCCGCCAAGATGCTCTCATAATCCGGCCAGAACAGCTCTTCCGGCGGAATGCCTCTTTCTGCCGCCACCGCTCTCGTCTGGCGCAGCAGCTCCTCCTGCACCGCTTTATGGAGGCCGCCGCCGTCCTCTAAAAGCTGTGGCTCAAAGAACTGCATGGTGTCCAAATCAAAATTCCAGCTCAGCATCATGGTGTTGGGGTGGGCGCCTCCGGCATAGTTCTCGTAAACCCCGGACACGCTGACAATCCGTCCTTTTATATAGGCGGTACTGGTCATATATTCTGTAAAGATCACATCCTCCAGCGGCGTGGAATGCTGAAGGCTCCGGTACTCCCGCGCTGCGGCTGTGATAGAGCTCTCCGCGTTCAGCGCCTCCCCGGACCAGTTGGCGAATTGCGCGTTGAACAGCTCCGCCGCCTCTAACTGTCTGCTTTCCAAGGCGTTTTCCGCTTCCGTCACCACCGTGCCATCCAAACGGACTGCCTGGAGCACCGGTACTTCGTATGAATAGTCGATAAGCTCTGTGACTCCGTCGCCGTCCAGGACCGTCCCATCGTGAATTTCCGAGGTCAGCGCGAAATAGGCGGCTCCTGCCGTCTCTTCCGGCAGCGCGGCGTTCTTTATATCGGTCAGGGTGTCGCTGGCGCAGCCTGCTAACGTGCTCAGCACCAGCAGCAGTGCGATCATGGTTCCCATAAGCCTCCTCCTTTCTGCTTCTCCCCGAAAAGAATGACGGCGCTACAGAAGCACCGGGCCCGTCCGCCACTCCTCCCCGCCCTGTGCGGCGGAAAGATTGGGATATGCCAGAGCGTAGAGGTCCGCGCCCCGGACTTCCAGATCAAAGAGCCAGCGGGCCTCCTCCGACAGACAGCGGACGGCGGCGGGCTTGATCAAAACCGGCAGGGACGCACACTTCCGCATCTGCGCCAAGAGGTCCCGGCCCACAGCGTTCGCGGCCAGAGGACGGAGATAGGGAACGTGTTCTGGGATTTGGTCCGGGGTGAATCCCAGGTAAGCCCACAGGACCATCCGCCGGAGACGGGCCAAAGGGTAGCGTTTTGTTTTCGCGGCCTCCAGCACATCCGTCAGGGAAGCACCAATGCGGCTGGCACAATACAGGCGGTTGGATACCCCTTCCCGTCCCTGGTCCAATGCGCCGAAATCCTCTGCCGTCATGGAGCGCAGGCGGGCCAGCATCCCCCGTTCGCAGGTCTCCCAGAACACAGGGGCCCGCCCTGCCGCCTGTTCCTCCCGGTAAGCCGCCGCCATCGCGGGAGACATCCCGGCCAAGGCGCTTTCCTCCTCCCGCCGCCGCAGGAGGGCACGGACAGCGGAAGCGGAATAGGGGGCCGCCTCCCGCGTCTCTGCACCATGAGGAGCGCCCCGCCGGAGAAGCGCGACCGGCTGGATGCGGGACCCCAGACGGCGCAGCGCTTTGCAGTATTCAACGCCTAAGATGTTATTCGGCTGGGACAGCAGCGCGGCGTCCTGGGGAGAGAGCAGACTTTCCAACGCCCTCTGACGCGCAGCGGGAAAGCTGATTCCCGTGCCTGACGCCAGTTCCTGCCGGAGCCGCTGGGAAAACGCCGGATGCTCCAATGCCTCAGCCACCTGGAGAAGCCCGGACACATCGCCGCTCTCGCTGCCGAACACCAGATAATCCGCCAGTCCCGTGGCCTCCAGCGTCTCCACGGCCCCGGCAGCGAACGCCTCCGCAGAAGACACCGCCCACGGAAGCGGCAGTTCCAATACCAGGTCTGCACCGCTCTTCACGGCGGCGGAGGCTCTGGCACGCTTTTCCACAAGCGCAAAATCTCCCCTCTGGACGAAGTTCCCGCTCATGACGCAGATTACAGCGGCGTCTTCTCCCAGCAAGCGGCGGGCCTCCTCCATCAAGTGGACATGGCCCATATGAAGGGGATTATATTCTACTATAATACCAGCCGCCGCCATTGGATTCCCCCCGAAAGTAATGACAAAAAAGTGACAGTTTGGTAAAAAACTGGTTGTATCTGTGAAAATCTCTGGTATAATGAAAATGGGTATACGCTGATTTTAGCGGTTTTCCACAGGACACCCCCTATTTTATATCAATTTCGGGAATCGTGCAACCCCTTCCCGAAAGAAGAGGAGACGGTAACATTATGAATATTCTGGTCATCAACGCAGGCAGTTCCTCTCTGAAGTATCAGCTTCTGAACCCGGAGACTGGCGTACTCTTGGCAAAGGGTCTGTGCGAGCGCATCGGCATCGACGGCAAATTCACCTACAAGGCCGAGGGAAAGAAGACCTTGGACGCGGTGGATGCTGCCATGCCGACCCACTCCGAAGCGATTCAGGCCGTGCTGGACGCTCTGGCGGACAAGGATAACGGCGTGATTTCCTCCATGGCGGAGATTGGCGCGGTGGGGCATCGGGTCGTCCACGGCGGCGAGGCGTTCAATAAGTCTGTTCTCATTGACGGCAATGTGATGAAGGCAATCGAATACTGCATCCCCCTGGCCCCCCTCCACAATCCCGCCAATCTCACCGGAATCCGCGCCTGCCAGAAGGTCATGCCCGGCGTGCCTATGGTGGCGGTCTTCGATACGGCTTTCCATCAGACTATGCCTGCTAAGGCTTACATGTACGCGCTGCCCTATGAGTATTACGAGGGCGACAAGGTCCGGCGCTACGGCTTCCACGGCACCAGTCACAAGTACGTTGCGGGCCGCGCCGCCGCGATGCTGGGCAAGCCGGTGGAGGAATTGAAGCTGATTTCCTGCCATCTGGGCAACGGCTCCTCCATTACGGCCATCGACGGCGGCAGGAGCGTGGATACCTCCATGGGCTTCACGCCGCTGGCGGGCGTTCCTATGGGCACCCGGTCCGGCGACCTGGACGCGGGTATTCTTCAGTACCTCATGAACAAGAAGGGCATGAACATCGACGAGATGCTGAACGTGCTGAATAAGCAGTCCGGTGTCCAGGGCGTTTCCGGCGTCAGCTCCGACTTCCGCGACCTGGAGAGCGCCGGCAAGGAGGGCAATGCCCGCGCTTCCCTGTCGGTGGACATGTTCAATTACGGCGTGAAGAAGTTCATCGGCGCTTATGCCGCGGCCATGGGCGGCGTGGACGCGATCATCTTTACCGCCGGCGTGGGTGAGAACTCCGCCAATCAGCGTCTGGCCATTGCGGGCGGCCTGGAATTCATGGGCGTGAAGATGGACACCGAAGCCAACAACGTCCGGGGCAAGGAAACTGTGATCTCTGCCGCGGATTCTAAGGTGAAGGTGTTGCTGATCCCCACCAACGAAGAGCTGATGATTGCCATGGATACGGCGGCCATCGTCAAGGGCTGATGATTTCTTAGGAGACACATAATGGGAGGCAGGAGATTTTCCACCGGTCGTCTCCTGCCTCCCTGTCTGCGTCTCTCATTTCATGATGATAAAGGAGTTCTGCTATGAAAATCGGGCTGCAATTCGCCATGCCGTCAGAGTTCCACGCCCTTCCCGGCGCTAAGGAGCTGGAACCCTTCGAGACGGTTTCCGGCGTGCCCTTCTACCAATTGGCCCCCAATGTCACCGCCTGCGCCAGCGGTATCGGCAAGGTCAACGCCGCCATCGGTGCGGAATTGATGTGCCAGCGGCAGAAGGTGGACCTGATCCTGAATCCGGGCGTCGCGGGGTGCATGACGGACCTGCCCACTGGAACGCTGGTGGTCCCCGCTGAGATGCTCCAGCACGACATGGATACCAGCGCTATCGGAGACCCGGTGGGGCTGGTCTCCACGGTGAACCAGGTGACATTTCCTACCTGGAAGCCGGAACATTGCGTGAAGCTGCTGGAAAAGCTGGGGGTCCGTGCGGTTACGGGCCGGGTGGCTACCGGAGACTGGTTTGCCGTGGGAAATGAGCGTGCCAGGTGGATTCGGGATACCTTTTCCCCCGACCTGATCGAGATGGAGGGGTGCGCCGTGGCTCAGGTGTGCCTGCGGAACGGAGTGCGCTTCGCGGCGCTGAAGTCTGTATCGGACCATCTTTTCGGTGACAATCAGGTGGAGGAGTATTTCGATTTTGGCCAGGCCCTGGAGAATCTGGGACGGGTGGTCCTGCCGCTGGCTCTGGCCTTGGCGGAGGAGAGCGGGGACTGAGTCAGGGGCCTGTAAACGGAGTTCCGGAGGGCGGCGCTTTTCGGGATTCTTCCATAAGGAGGTTTTGTCAATATGAGTGAGCATTTAGAACGCATTGCCAGTTTTACTGTGGATCATACCAAACTGCTTCCCGGCCTCTACCTTTCTCGGGTGGACGGGGACGCGGTGACTTTTGACCTGCGCTTTAAGCGGCCTAACACCGGGGACCTGCTGAGCAACAGTGAGCTGCATTCCGTGGAGCATCTGATTGCCACGCTGCTGCGGAATTCCCCGGAGAAGGACGCTGTTATCTACTTCGGCCCCATGGGCTGTCAGACGGGCTTTTACTTCCTCTTCAACGGCCGCCTGCTCTCCAACAGGGAGGCCATAGCGCTGCTGAAACGGGTCTTTGCCGCCGCCGGGGTGTTTCAGGGGGAAATGCCTGGAAAGAGCGCGGTGGAGTGCGGGAACTATGTCAATCTGGACGTAGAGACCGGGCGGAAGGCCTGCCAGTGGTATGCAGAGCTGATTGCGGACTGGAGCGAGGAGAAGCTGCGGTATGAATGACGGGGGCCGGGGCGGGCGTTTTGCTTTGCTGATGGTGACGGCGGCTCCTTTTTTCAGCGTTTTTCCCGCCCTGGGACTGATACTGCTGGGACTGTCCGGCTCGTTCGTGTCGCTGTGCATCGGGAAGAGCACCGATGCGCTGGGACTCTTGAAGGCGTGCCGGAACTGGTGCTTTGCGCTGTGTCTTCTTATGGTGCTGGGGGCGGCGCTTACGATTGCCGTTACAGTGTTTTCTGCAAAGACGCTCTGGAAGAAACCGGAAACGCGGGGGATGGTGAAGGCCGCCTTGGAGATGGGCGGCGTCATACTGTTCCTGGAGGCCATCGTGCTGGGCGCGATGGTCTTCCGTGGAGATGTTCTGACCACAATCACCGGCGCACAGGCGGACATCCAACAGATTCAGTCCGGGGAGCTGGAGACCGTTACGGTTTGGATTTACCCCGGAAGCACGACTGCCCATCTGCCGGGGCCTTATGGGTCGGGACAGCCCTCGCCGCTGGTGAAATACTACGCCTCTGACAGCAGCCTGCAAAGCTGGGACCCGTATTGGTTCCCTGTGGAAATGGGGTTTGAGCCGGAATCCACCTACCGGGCGTCTAAGGACCGGAGCTGGAACGCTGAAAATGTCCGGCAATATACGCTGTCCTGCACCAGCCGGTTGAAATTCGTGGTGGAGGCGATTCCGTGTCCTATGGGGCCGATAGCGGACTAAGGGCCGTATGGCAACAGGGATATCCACATATACTAGTACTCCATGGGGCCGCTGCTTTCCGGCTCTGTGGAGTATGTTTTATTTCGCATGGGGTTAGGCCCCAGAGAGGAGCGCCATATGGAAAACCATTACCCCTTCACCCTGCCGCCGCTGCCCTATGGCTACGACGCGCTGCTTCCGGAGCTGGACGAGCGGACCCTCCACTTCCACCACGATAAGCACTTTCAAACCTACGTGGACAACCTGAACCAGATATTAGAGCGTTATCCGGACTATCAGGACTGGCCCTTGGAAAAGCTGATCCAGAACTGGACCAGTCTGCCTGAGGACATTCGCCAGGGAGTGCGGAACAATGCGGGCGGCGTCTATAACCATGGGCTGTATTTCCAGACAATGGCCCCTACGCCCGCCTCGGCTCCATCCGGGAAACTGGAGCAGGCGATTGCGCAGGACTTCGGAGGGCTGTCTGAACTGAAGCGGGCCATGAGGACGGCGGCGCTGGGACAGTTCGGTTCCGGCTGGGCGTGGCTGGTGAGCGATTCGGATGGGCGGCTGTCGGTCCACAAGACGGCAAATCAGGACGTGCCCTTCCCCTTGATTCCCCTTCTGCCGGTGGACGTATGGGAGCACGCCTATTACCTGGGCTACCAGAACCGCCGGGGGGACTACTTTGAAAGCTGGTGGCGGCTGATTGACTGGCCCCAGATTTCGGAAACCTATGGGAAGCTCATGGAGAACCGTCCCCCCTACGCAAAATAAAAGGAAACCAGAGATATCCCGGCAGTTGGGGTATCTCTGGTTTTCCCGTTTTATGCGTTGGGGATGTCGTACACAATGCCGCCGACAGAAATGCTGGCCATTTCCTCCAGGGGGATGATCTCCTCCAGGACCTGGCCCTTCGTGCAGACGGAAACGCCGTTTTCAGGGTGGATGCTGCCGCCGGAGTCGGTGAGGTCGATCACTGTGCCGTCAGTTTTTGTCAGGAGGATTTCGACGTTATGGAGGAAGCGGTCGGAGGTCGTCCGGTCCTGGTCACTGATGCGCCCGCTTCCGTCGCTGCTCCACTGGGCGGATGCGCTTGCTGTGTAGGCCGCCTGAACCGCAAGGGGAGAAACGCTGATTTCGTCAATCGTGAAATTCAGTCCATCCTGAGAGAAGGTCTCGCCGCTGCCCAGGCGGATGGAGCAGTCCTCGTAGTCCACCTCAAAGCGCAGCTTCCAATTGCCGCTGTACAGAGGGGCTTCTGCCTCTGTTTCCGTATCCCAGTAGCTCAGGTCCCAGAACTCCGCCTTTGCCGTGCCCTTGGTCAGAGAGCCGGTGGAAGAGGTGGTTTCTATATATTGGACCTGGTTATCGTCGGGGTCCTCGTCTACAAACCAGGCGCTGCCGTAGCCGTCGCTCCGGTTCCAGCTAGAGCCGCCGAAGCCGCCAATCGTCAATTGAGATACGTCGGTCAGGTTATCGGGAAGGAAGCGCTGGCCGTCGTCCCGGGAGATGGTGTAGATGATGACGGCGTTGTATTCGTCGCCCATGATGGCGTCAGCGGAAATCGTGATGCCGTTATTGGTGTCGCTGGCCCCAATGGGGTGCCCAATCTTGTCGATGACCTCTGTTTGAGCTGCGGTACCGCCGAAGAGCGGGTCAAAGAGCTCTGTGGGGCTGGGGAGGATGCCCGCCGCGCTGGAACCTACCACCAGGACCACGGCCATGGCGGCGGCAATGAGGGCGCTGCGGAAGACGGGACGGCGGCGCTTATGGGACGGACTCTGAACAGCAGAAGCAACGGCTTGGGCGAGTTGGGCCTTTTGCTCAGGGGTGAACCGCAGGGCGGACATCTCCTGCTTATAGTCAAACAGATCGCTCATATTCAGTACCTCCTAAAAGATCTTTCAGCTTTGCCCGGCCCCGTGCAAGGCGGGTGTGGATGGTAGCGGTGGGAACCCCCAGGATGGAGCCAATCTCCGCCGCTTGATAGCCCTCGTAATAGAAGAGATAAATGACGGTGCGGTAATGCGTAGGCAGAGCGTTGACCGCCGCAAGGATAGAGCTGTCTTCCGCTTCCGGGGCGGGGACCTCTAAAACGGCGTCCAGGCCGCAGGTGCGCTTGCGCCAGGGGCTTTTCAGCAGGTCTTTGCAGGCGTTGGAGGCCATGCGGAGGACATAGGCCCGCTCGTGTTCAGCGCTTTCAAACTGCCGGGGTTCGGTCAGAAGCTTGACAAAAACCGTCTGGCAGATGTCCTGGGCGTCGTCGGTATTTTTCAGATAGGTGTAGCAGAGGCGGAGAATCGCATCGGCATAAGCATTTACCAAACGTTCCGCCTGTTCATTTACTTTCATGGTATCAACTCCTTTGGAGCGCTCTCATAATGGATACGATTCAGCGGAGGAAATACTTTCATCCCGCCAATAAAATTTTACGGCTTTCCCATGGAGCAGGAAAAAAGCCTCCGCTCAAAAGCGTCCATACCCAGACAAGAACGATACCTATTACAAAGCCGCCGTTAAAAGCCGCGGCATAAAAAGGGCAAGGCAAACCGTAGTGGTCTGTCTTGCCCGCAGTTATGCTGCCCCTTTGATGGAGGCCGCTCGTTTATCCGTTTTTACCAAGATATGCTTCTCTTACCTTTTCATCGGCCAGGAGTTCTGAGCCGGTGCCGGACATCGTGATGTTGCCCGTCTCCAGCACATAGGCGTAATCTGCAATCTTCAAGGCCATATTCGCGTTCTGCTCAATCAGCAGGACCGTGACGCCCTGCCGGTTGATCTCCCGGATGATGGAGAAAATATCCTGCACCACCAGCGGCGCCAGTCCCAACGAGGGTTCGTCCAGCATCATGAGCTGAGGCCGGGACATCAGCGCACGGCCTACCGCCAGCATCTGCTGTTCGCCGCCGGACAGCGTGCCCGATAACTGCCAGCTTCTCTCCTCCAGCCGGGGGAACAGGCTGTATACCCACTTGATATCTTTCTCGATTTCCGCTTTGTCCCGGCGGAGATACGCGCCGATCCGCAGATTCTCCAGAACCGTCATATCCGCGAAGACACGGCGGCCCTCCGGACTCATGGCAATGCCAGCCCCCACGATTTTATCAATAGACTTGCCCAGCAGCTCCTCCCCGTTCCATTGAATCGAACCAGAGGAGGCTTTCACCAGCCCCGTAATCGTCCGCAGCGTTGTAGATTTGCCCGCGCCGTTCGCACCAATCAGCGTAACAATCTTTCCATCAGGCACCTCCAGGGAGATGCCGCGAAGAGCCTGGATACCGCCGTAGCTGACATGGAGATTTTCGATTTTAAGCATCCTCTGTCACCCCCAAATAGGCGTCAATCACACGCTTGTTGCTCTGAATCTCCGCCGGTGTGCCGTGGGCAATCGTCTTGCCGAAGTCCAGGACGTAAATGCGCTCAGAGATGTTCATGACCAAATTCATGTGGTGCTCAATGAGGAACACCGTCAAATGGAACCGGTCCCGGATATCCCCAATGAAGGCCGTCAATTCCTCCGTCTCCTGGGGATTCATGCCCGCCGCCGGTTCGTCCAGCAAAAGAAGCTGAGGTTCCGCGGCCAAAGCCCGGGCAATCTCCAGACGCCGCTGCTTGCCGTATGGCAGAGAGGTTGCCAGCTCGTCCTTTACGTCCGCCAGTCCTACCGTCTCCAGCAGCTCCTGAACGTTAGCCCGCTGGGCAGCCTCCTCTTTCCGGTTCAGGCGGAAGGTTGCGGAAAATACGTTGCTGGTGGTCCGGCAGTGCTTCGCAATCAGCACATTATCAAAAACCGTCTGGGATTTCCAGAGCCGGATGTTTTGGAAGGTCCGGGCCATACCGAGGCGGGTGACCTTATCTGGCGTAGGGGCCAGGACATGGGCATACTCCCCGGCGTGCTGGCCCTTGTACTGGCTCTTCATCTTGCCTTGGGGGTGGTTCTCGATAATCTTCTCCCCCTGGAACCAAACCGCGCCGTTGGTGGGCTGATAAACGCCCGTGACCACGTTAAAGGCCGTCGTCTTCCCCGCGCCGTTGGGCCCAATCAGCGCCACAATCTCACCCTTGTTGATTTCCAGATTCAGATTATCAACTGCCACCACGCCGCCGAACTGCATGGTAACATTTTCGACTTTCAATATCGTCTCGCTCATTTGGACGGCGCCTCCTTTCTTCGGGACCGCAGCCGCAAGAGGTCCGGAAGCTCTTTATCGCCCATCAGACCCTTCCGGAAGAACAGCACAATCACCATGATAATCACAGAGAACACCGCCATACGGAAGCCGTTCTTGAAAACGCCTGGAGCCTCAATGCCCAGGAAGACGCCGGAATCCAGGCCCCGCAGCAGCCACTCGGAGCTGAAAATATAGAGGAAGCTGGCAATGATGGAGCCGGAGATGGACCCAATGCCGCCTATGACGACAATCAGCAGAATCTCATAGGTCATAGTGCTCTTAAAGGAGGCCGCGGCGATGGTGCCGTTGTACATGGCAAGCATTCCGCCGCCCACGCCCGCGAAGAAGGAGCTGATAATAAAAGCCATCCGTTTATGCTTCGCCAGATTGATTCCCATCGCCTCCGCCGCAACCTCGTCGTCCCGGATGGCCTTAAAGGCGCGGCCATAGGTGGAGTTGATGAGAAGAAGGATCAGGGCAACCAGCGCTCCCGCAAGGATGATATAAGAGGTGGCGTGGGCGAAATCCGGATAGCTCTTCAGCAGATTGGACCCGTTGGTAATGGGACCCAGCGCGTTCCACTGGAAAAAAGCCCGCAGGATCTCCGCAAAGCCCAGCGTAGCAATCGCCAGGTAATCGCTCTTTAGGCGCAGTACCGGCAGGCCAATCAGCCACGCCATCAGCGCCGCCAGCAGTCCGCCCACCAGAAGCGCCGCCAGCATCCCAACGACGCTGCCCAGACTGTCTCCCAGGAATCCGGCAAAGACCTCCGGCAGAGAGAACTTGATTGCGCCGCCGTCGAAATACTGGTACACGCCCGCCCGCTTGTCTACAGGGATGGTCAGCACGCCGTAGGAGAAGGCTCCCAGCAGCATAAAGCCCGCTTGCCCCAGGGAGAAAAGCCCGGTGAAGCCGTTCAGAAGGTTCATAGACACCGCTACCAGAGCGTACACAGTGGCTTTTTTGATGACCTTGATAGCAATGTGGTAGCTGGGCAGGGCCGCGTCCACCGCAATGGAGGCGCCCAGGATGACCACAAGCAGCACGGCCAGGAACACGAGGTTTTGATTTTGTTTTTTCATCTCTTCCCCTCCTTATACCTTGTCCGTGACCTTCTCGCCGAAGAGCCCCGTAGGCTTGACGCACAGGACCACAATCAGCAGGGCGAAGGTGAATGCGTCGGAGAACGTGGTATAGCCCAGGCCCTTGATGACCTCTTCGCAGAGACCGATAATAAAGGCGCCTACCACAGCCCCCGGAATGGACCCGATACCGCCGAACACCGCCGCGACGAAAGCCTTCAGACCGGGCATACCGCCGGAGGTGATGCCTACGGAGGGGTAGTTGGTGAAGTACAGCATGGACCCCACCGCCGCCAGGAAGGAGCCAATCACGAAGGTCATGGAAATAACGGAATTGATTTTGATCCCCATGAGCTGGGCAGTCTCAAAATCCTTGGCGGCGGCCCGCATAGCCATGCCCATTCGGGTGTGGTTGATGAGGTAGACCAGCACCAGCACCAGGAGGATGGTCAGGACAGGGGTGACCAGAGTAACTCGCTTGGTGGACGCGCCCAGAAGAGAGATGTTTTCAGAAATCCAAGGGATCGGAGTGGTCACTGGCTGAGGAATGCCGCCGGTGAAGTAAAAGGCCAGGTTCTGAATCAGATAGCTGACGCCGATAGCCGAAATCATGACGGACATCCGAGGGGCCGTCCGCAGGGGCTTGTATGCCACGCGCTCAATGGTGAAGCCCAGAAGTACCGTGATAACCAGCACCAGAGGCAGGGCCAGGTACATCGGCATAGCGGAGGTAGCATAGACCATCACGAGGCCCGCGACCATGAACACATCACCATGGGCAAAGTTGATAAGGCGGAGGATGCCATAAACCAGAGTATAACCAATAGCGATAAGCGCATATTGTCCGCCGACAGAAACGCCGTTAATTAGATAGGGCAGTAGTTGTCCCATGAAAAAACCTCCTGTTTTGTTTCTTAGGAAGCATACCATGAATGGACAAGAGGCAGACCCGCTGTTCTGTCCCTTGTCCGTCCATGGTGGAGCGAAGAAGGGGCGCGGAGAACGGCCCCGCCTTCCCCTTCTTCCTTTTCGATTTTATAGGATGCCTGCGGCTGCTGGAAATTACTCCACGCCCTGGACCTTCACGAAGTCCCACGTGCCGGTTTCGGTGTTGGCCCGCTTGATATAGGCCTGGTCCCGCTTGGCGTCTCCGATTTCATCAAACTCAATGAGACCGCACACGCCCTCATAGCTGATGCTGGGCAGGGCCTCCAGAACGGCGGATGCGTCGGTGCTGCCAGCGGCTTTCAGAGCCTCCAGAGCGGTGAAGTAGGCGTCGTAGCCCATAGCGGTGACGGCGGAGACTTCATCATTGCCGCCGTTGTTGGTCTTGGCGTCAGCGTTGGAATTGATCCACTCCTTGATGCCGGAGTCGAAGCTCTCGTTGCCGCCCTCCTGATAGAAGGTGGTGACTTCCACGCTGACATCCTTGCCGATGGTGCTTTGCGCGACCATGTTGTTATCCCAGGTGTCGGAACCCAGCAGGGAGCCTTCATAGCCCTGAGCGCCGGCGGCCTCGATGATGAGCTGAGCGTAGTTGGTGGACACGGGAGCGAAGATGACGCCCGCCCCGGAGCTTGTGGCTTTGTTGATATAGGAAACGAAGTTGGCGCTGCCCTCAGGGAAGTCATCGCTGATAACGGTGCCGCCCAGAGCTTCGAACGCCTCCTTGAAGTAGTACACAAGGCCCTGATCGTAGTCGCTGCCCAGCATGGCCAGCGTATAAGCTGTGGTGACGCCAAGGCCGTCATAGGCATAGCTGGCGAGAGCGGGACCCTGGAAGGGATCGGTGAAGCAGATGCGGAAGTACACATCGCAGTCAGAGGTAACTTGGGGGTTGGTGCAGGTCACGCCGATGGCAGGCACGCCGGCTTCCGCGAAGACAGAGCCGCCCGCAGAGGAAACGCCGGAGCCATAGGAGCCCAGGACCACGGAAACATCCCGATTCATCAGTTCCGCGGCGGCGGAGGGACCGTTCTCAGCGGTGGTGCGGTTGTCCACGATCTCTAGCTGTACGTCATAGGTGGTGCCGCCGATATCTACAGTGGGCTGGACATAGTTGGCGTACTGCATACCCAGGATTTCCTGCTTGCCGCCCGCGCCGTTATCACCGGTCTGAGGCTCGAAGACGCCGATCTTGACCACAGGATTGCTGCCGCTGCCGGAATCGCCGCCGGTCTGGGCGTCACCGGAACCAGAGCTGCCGGAACCGCCGCCGCAGGCCGCAAGGCTCAGAGTCAGCGCAAGAGCCAGAAGCATTGCAAAAACTTTTTTCATTCTCATTCATCCTCCTGTTACACGGGACCGTTTGTCCCAAATATAACGTTCATTTTACGTTGTTTTTCCCCGCTTTGCAAGGTAAATTCTATACAGAAAGTTTTTCCTGATTTTGATAGGACGAGCCGGTTTGTCGTCAAAACCGCTTTGATTTGTCCGCGATACATGGACGACCCTGGCATTTCAAAAGAAACGAAAGAATTATCGTCCGCCAATGGAAGACACTCGTTTTCGTGATTTTGCCTATTTTCCCACAGAAAAAGCGGTCTCCCTCGTCCCGATTGGAAGGGGAGACCGCTTGCGGCTGAGGGATTTCAGGGGAAATGAGGGGAAATCACAGGCCTTTTTTCAGCCTTATGCTCTCGGGGGACTCGCCAAAGACCGCCAGGAACGCATCCTGCTCCATGGTTTCATTTTCCAGCAGGTAGCCCGCAACCGTGTCCAAGGCCTGCCTCTGGGCGGTCAGGATTTCCTCGCACCGGCGGTAGGCTTCATCCACCACCCGCCGCACCTCGCTGTCAATCTGGGCGGCGACTACTTCAGAATAACTGCGGCCATGGCTCATGGTCCGGCCAATAAAGACCTCGTCCGCGCCCCCCTCAAAGGAGACAGCGCCAATCTTCTCGCTCATGCCGTATACCGCCACCATCTTCCGGGCGATGGCCGTGGCCCGCTGGATGTCGTTGCTGGCCCCGGTGGAGATGTCGCCCAGACAGAGCTTTTCCGCCACCCGGCCTCCCAAAAGGGCTACAATCTGGTCCTCCATATACTGCTTGGAGAGATAGGAGCGGTCCTCCTCCGGCAGAGCGATGGTCATGCCGCCCGCCTGTCCCCGGGGAACGATGGTGATTTGGTTTACCGGGTCATGATTCGGCAGAGCGTGCATGACGACGGCGTGGCCCGCTTCATGCCATGCAGTTAATTCCCGCTCGTGCTGGGGAATGACGCGGCTCCTCTTCTCTGGTCCGGCGATGACTTTGATTTCCGCTTCGTGCAGATCCTCCATGGTGATGATTTCCCGGTCCTTCCGTGCGGCCAGAAGCGCGCCTTCATTCACCAGGTTTTCCAGGTCCGCGCCCGTAAATCCGGCGGTGCCCTGGGCCAGCGCCCGGAGGTTCACATCGTCGGCCAAAGGCTTCCCCTTGGCGTGGACCCGCAAAATCTGCTCCCGCCCTTTGATATCCGGCAGGCCCACGTAAATTTGACGGTCGAACCGCCCGGGACGGAGCAGAGCCGGGTCCAGCACGTCCGCACGGTTGGTGGCCGCCAGGACCACCACGCCCTCGTTGGCGGCGAAACCGTCCATTTCAACAAGAAGCTGATTCAGGGTTTGTTCCCGCTCGTCGTGTCCGCCCCCGACGCCGGTGCCCCGCTGACGGCCTACCGCGTCGATCTCGTCGATGAAGACAATCGCGGGGGCGGTGCGCTTGGCCTGATCGAACAGGTCCCGGACACGGGAAGCGCCCACGCCCACATACAGTTCCACGAAGTCGGAACCGGAAATAGACAGGAAGCCCACCCCGGCCTCTCCCGCGACGGCTTTCGCCAGCAGAGTCTTGCCGGTGCCCGGAGGGCCTACCAGAAGCACGCCCTTGGGGATGCGGGCGCCCAGGGACAAGTATTTCCGGGGGTCCCGAAGGAAGCCCACGATCTCTTGCAGCTCCTCCTTCTCCTCGTCCGCCCCGGCCACATCATGAAACGTGACCTTTTTATCCTTGTCCGACAGCGTGCGGGTCCGGGCAGAGCCGAATTTGGCCATCCGGTCTGTGCCGCCGATACCGCCCTGGCCCCGGAGCATGAAGAAGTACCACATCACAGCCAGCAGAGCCGCCGTCAGCAGCCAGGGGAGAAGGATTTCCAGCCAGTTGGTGGAGTGGTCCTGATGGTAGTCGTAAGACGTGATGACGCCTTTTGCGGCCTGCTCTTCCACCAGGTCGTTCATGCTGTCGTAAAACAGGTCGAAGTCATACAGCTCATAGCGCAGAGAGCTGTAACCGTCCACCTCTTCCCGCAGGGACAGAACCAAGGTGTTGTTTTCCACGACAAAGGATTCAACCTTTTCTTGGCGGAAGAGCTGTTCCACCTGGGAATAAGTCAGCGGGGGCGTCTGGGTGTTCATCTGCCACAGCCAGCTTGCGCAGAGCACGATCACCAGACCAAGAAGCAGAAAGCTGAGATTGGACATGCGGTTTTGTCTTGACAAAGGGATTCCCTCCTTATAACCGGCTTACCAGCAGGGGCCTCAGCCGGAATAGACCTCGGGCTTCAATACGCCGATATAGGGTACGTTGCGGTACTGCTGGCAGTAGTCCAGACCGTAGCCAACCACGAATTCATCCGGCACCTCGAAGCCCGCCAGGTCTGCGGTGATGGCCTTTGTGCGGCGGGAGGGCTTATCCAGCAGGGTGACAATGGTGATGGACGCCGCCCCTTTGAAGAGCAGGTAGTCCTTCAAAAAGGCCAGAGTCGTACCAGAGTCCAGGATATCCTCCACAATGACCAGATGCCGCCCCGCCACGTCCTGATGCAGATCTCGGGAAATCTCTACCTTTCCGGAAGAAACGGTGGCGTTCCGGTAAGAGCTGAGCGCCATGAATTCCACGTCGCATTTCAGTTGGCAGGCCCGCACCAGATCCGCCATGAACACGAAGCAGCCCTTCAAGACCCCCAGAAACAGGGGATTCTTGCCCTCCAGACGCTGGTAGAGCGCCTCACCCAGTTCCGCCACCCGGCGCTGAAGGTCCTCCTCAGTCACCAGCACCTTTAGGATATCATTCTCCATTTCGCTTTTCATCATTTCCACCCTCCTCAATATTATTTCTGATTTTTATAAACCGGCAGGGCTGTTTCTCTTCCGCCGGCGTGAATGCAAGATCGACTCCCAGCCGCCACACCGCCGCCAAACGGCCTTCTGTATATATGGCGGGCAGACGGTCCCGCTCTTTCAGGGAAATCCGGCGGTCCAGGCAGAGGCGCTTCACACTGCGGCCGCCCTTAGCCCCCGGCAGCGTCAGGCGGTCTCCCGGTATGCAGGGACCTACGCTGACAGCCCAGCTCTCGG
>CAOJHG010000006.1 GCA_948435975.1 uncultured Oscillibacter sp.
TTTTGGACCAGGATGGAAAGCTTTGGTGCTTGGAGATCAATTCTCTGCCTGGGATGACGCCTGCCAGCTTTGTGCCCCAGGAGGCCGCCGCCGTGGGTATGAGCTACGGAGAGCTGTGTGAAGAGATTGTGCGGCAGTCCTATAAAATAAAGAGAAGAAGCTGATTCCGGCGTCTGTTTTGAGGCGTTTCCGGTCAGCGGGGAGGTCAAACTATGCAGCCCATGACGATTCAAGAAATTTTATCCGCTGTGGACGGCGTATGGCTGAACCCCTGGGAGGGTGCGCCCATCATTACAGGCGTTTCCACTGACAGCCGGAAGTCCGCGCCGGGAAGCCTGTTCCTGCCCTGGGTGGGGGAGCGCTTCGACGGACACGACTTCATTGACGCGGCTTTGGAGGGCGGCGCTGCTGGATGCTTATGTGTCCGTCCGCCGGAGAAGCTGCGCAGCGGTAAGTTTTACATCCAGGTGAAGGATACCCGGCTGGCTTTGAAGGCGCTGGCGGCTTCCTATCGGGACCGGTTTTCCATCCCTGTGATACAGATTACCGGCAGCGTGGGGAAGACCACCACCAAGGAGATGATTGCCGCCGTCCTGGAGGCAAAGCTCCGAGTCTGGAAAACGCCGGGGAACTATAACAACGACGTCGGCACGCCCTTGACGCTGCTGGGCCTGGAGCCAGAGCATCAGGCGGCGGTGATTGAGACTGGTATGAACCATTTCGGGGAAATTGAGTACCTGGGAGAGATGGTGAAGCCGGATATCGCGGTGATTTCCAATATCGGGGATGCGCATATTGAGTATTTGGGAAGCCGCCAGGGAATTTTAGAGGCCAAGTGCGAGATCTTCACTCATCTGAAAGAGGGCGGCCTGGTGATTCTGAACGGCGACGATCCCCTGCTGGATACGGTCCATGTGACTTATCCGACGGTGCGCTGCGGCAAATCCCAGGGGTGCCAGGCGCGGATTACGGAGCTTTTCGACCGGGGCATGGAGGGGATCGCCTGCACCGTCACCACGGAACGGGACCGCTATGCGCTGACCATCTCTACCCCGGGAGAATACATGGCTTATTCGGCCTCCATTGCCGTGGTGGTGGGAGAGGCTTTGGGACTGAGCCGGGAAGAGATTGTCCGGGGCGTGGCGTCCTACCGTCCTGCGGGGTCCCGTATGCGGGTGATTCGCAGGCCGGGAGGAAGGATCGTTTTGGACGACTGCTACAATGCCAGCCCCCAGTCTGTGGCGGCGGCGCTGGAGGTGCTTGCCCGGACGGAGTGCGACCGGAAGGTGGCCGTTTTGGGAGACATGGGAGAGCTGGGCAGTTTGACGGAACGGGCGCATTACAATATGGGGGCGCTGGCCGCGATGCTGGGAATCGATCTGGTGATTGCCATTGGAGAAAAGGCGTCGAAGATTGCGGACGGCGTGGCCCAGAGCGGCGGTTCCGTGCTGTATTTTACCAGTCAAGAGGAGGCGGCGCAGGAAGTGCGGGCGCAGTTGGGTCCCAGCACCGCCATGCTGGTGAAGGCGTCCCACGCGATGGAGTTCGGGAAGCTGGTCGAGCAGTTGGAAAGAAATTGATTTTCTCCCTTTTCGGATTCTCCCTAAGAACTCTTTTCCAAAAAGGAAATTAACTTTTTATTCACACTTGATTTGCCAAGATATGATAGGTTTCGACTATGATTGAGATACAAGTGAACGCCCTGATAAAATCCTTTGAGGTAGGGCGCAATGTCCTGGACGGACTTACATTTCAGATTGACCAAGGGGAACGGGTGGGACTGCTGGGACGGAACGGCGCAGGCAAAACGACTCTGTTCCGCATCCTGACCGGAGAACTGGAGGCGGATGAGGGACAGGTGACCATCGGCCAGGGATGGCGGCTGTGACTGATTTCTCAGAGACCCGTTTACCCGGCGGGCTATACCGTGGAGGACGTGCTGCGTTCCGCCTTTGCCCGCCTGGAGAGCGTAGCGCGGGAGATGGAGAGCCTGGAAGCGCGTATGGCGGCGGGAGAGAGCGAGCCTGCCCTGCTGCGGCGCTACGGGGCGCTCAGCGAGCGTTTTGAGGTCTTTGGGGGCTATGATACCGACGTGGCTGTAAACAAGGTGGCGGCAGGTCTGTCCATCCCGCAGGAAATGCGTACCCAGTTGTTTGACAGTCTTTCCGGCGGCGAGAAAACCCGGGTGAACCTGGGGCGGCTTATTTTGGAGGACACGGACATCCTGCTCCTGGACGAGCCCACCAACCATTTGGACCTTCATGCTGTGGAGTGGCTGGAGGAGTATATCCAGAAGTTCCGCGGCACCGTGGCCGTCATTTCCCATGACCGCTATTTCCTGGACCGGGTGGTAACGCGGGTCATTGAGATTGAAAGCGGGAAGGCGGAGTTTTACAGCGGGAATTACAGCTTTTACGCCGTGGAAAAAGAGCGCCGCTTTCAGGAGCGTATGAAGCAGTACCAGAAGGAGCAGGCCAAAATTGAGCAGTTGGAACGGGCGGCGGACCAGCTCCGTCTCTGGGCGTTCCAGGGCATGGATAAGACGTATCGCCGCGCCATTAACATCGAGCGCCGCATAGAGCGTATGCGCACCACCGCCAAACCGGTGAAAGCCAGGAAGATGGACGCCCGCTTCTCCTCTGCCGAATTCCATGGAGATGAGGTGCTGGGTATCCGGAACCTGGCGAAGTCCTACGGGGAGAAGCACCTCTTTGACGGCATTACCTTGAAAATAGAGGGCGGGGAGCGGATTGCCCTTCTGGGGGACAATGGAACGGGAAAGTCTACCCTCATTAAAATGATTGTGGGCGAGCTGTACCCGGACGGCGGACGCATCCGGTTGGGACCCCAGACCCGCATGGCCTATCTGCCGCAGATCATTCACTTTGAGCATCCGGACTGGAATTTAGTGGAGAATATGATGGCGGCGAAGCGGGGACTGTCGGCCCAGAGCGCCCGGAACCGTCTGGCGGCCTATGACTTCCGGGGAGAGGATGTATTCAAGCCGGTGTCGGTCCTGTCCGGCGGAGAGCAGAGCCGCCTGCGGCTGTGTATGCTGATGGACGGGGAGATCAACTTCCTGATTTTGGACGAGCCAACGAACCATTTGGATATTGCGTCTCGGGAGTGGATTGAAGAGGCAGTGGAGGCCTATGACGGTGCGCTGCTGTTCGTGAGCCATGACCGGTATTTCATCAACCGCTTCGCCACCCGGATATGGGAGCTGGCAGGGGAAACGGTTACGGATTATCCTATGGGCTTTGCGCAGTACCGTCAAATGAAAGCTCAGGAGGCGGCGGTAAAAACGGAGTCCCCAAAGACTGTGAAGGAAAAGGGGTCCAGACCCGTTCGGGGAAATAAGGCCCAGCAGGCGGCAAAGCGTCAGTTGACCATCTGCGAGCGGGACATTGCCAAGGCGGAGGAGGGAATTGCCGCCTTGGAAGCGGAGATGGAAGCGGCCGCGTGCGACTATGAGAAGCTGACGGCCCTGACGGCGGAACGGGAGGAGGCCCAGGCCGGGCTGGATGCCCTTTACGAGAAATGGGAGCGTCTCAGCGAGGAAGCCGGGGACGGCAATTAGGAGTTTTGGCATTGAAGAAGAGTTACTTTGCAATTGGAGCGCTGGCCCTTTTCGGACTGGTCGTGATTGTCGTTCCAAACGGGATGCGCTTCACTGGGTGGCTGCTGCTGGGAACGGCGGCGGTTTGGGCCGCAGGGCTGCTGGTATGCCGGTGGGCGGAGAAGTCCCGGACAGGGCGGATCTGCAAGCGGGTCTTTTTCACGGGGCTGACTTTTGGCCTTGCGGGGCTTCTCAGCATCGAGGCCCTGATTGTCTCCCATGGCGAAACGGACCGCTCTGCCCTCCCGGTGGATGCCGTGATCGTTCTGGGCGCCGGAGTGAACGGAGAAACGCCTTCTGCCGCGCTGTGGTCCCGTATCCAGGCGGCGGCGGAGTACCTGGAAGATCATCCGGATATCCCGGTTGTGCTTTCCGGCGGACAGGGCCCTGGGGAGGATATTTCTGAGGCCGAGGCTATGCGGCGGGCCTTGTGGACCAACAGCGAAAAAAGAAATGCCTGCTATCTGTTGGAGGATCAGTCCCGGAATACAGCGGAGAATTTCCGATATTCCAAGGAGCTGCTGGAGGCGAACGGCGTGGACACGGAAAACGCGGTGGTTGCAGTTGTGACCAACGATTTTCACTGCTTCCGCGCCCACATGATTGCCCAGAAGCAGGGACTGCATACGGTTGATATCCCGGCTGAGCTGCCCTGGTGGTGGCTGACGGCGAACTACTATGCGCGGGAGGCCTTCGCTGTGGTGAAAACGGCGGTGCTGGACTGAACGTGCGCGGACAAAAAGGAGATGAAGCGCAGTGGCGTGGAACAACGTACTGTGTATGTATTATTCCAGAACGGGCCATACCAAAAGAGCGATGGAAGAGATTGCACAGGCCCTGGGAGCGGAGCTGGTGGAGCTGCGGGACGGCGTGGACCGGACTGGCTGGGGCGGCTGGCTGCGCTGCGGCGTGGACGCGACCAGGAAGACGGTGGGGCCTGTGAAATTCCAGTCCCGGTTTCCACTGACGGATTACCGGATGGTTATTATCGGCTCTCCGGTGTGGGCGGGCCGGTGCAGCTCTGTTGTGCGGGGCTTTTTGAAGCAGCATGGAAGCGAACTGCGAAACGCCGCCTATGTGCTCACCCGGGGAAGCGAGAACAAGAGCGAAAAGGTCTTTGCCCAGATGGACCTGTATACCCCCTGCGGCCACTGGACTGCCGTATCCCTGCGGCCGGGTTCCGTGGGCTATGCCTTCTGGCAGGATGTGTTTTTGCGGGAGGTCCGGGAGTTCTTGGAGAAGAGCTGACAGAAAGGGGAGAGCGCCGGTGCTGGAAAAACTGAAGGAGCTGGCTCTGCGGCAGGAGGACCTGGAAGCGCAGTTGGCGGACCCTGCCGTATATGGGGACAGCGCCCGCCTGCGGACCATCCAGCGGGAGCTGAAGGAGCTGACGCCAGTGACGGAAACTTGGCGGGCGTGGAAGCAGGCGAAAGAGCGTTTGGCGGAAGCGGAGGCCCTGCTCCATGACCCGGATTTGAAGGAGCTGGCCCAAGAGGAGCTGGCCGCCGCCCGGAAGTCTATGGAGGAGCTGCAAGCGCGCCTGCGGGTCCTTCTGCTGCCTAAAGACCCTAACGACAGCCGGAACGTCATCCTTGAGCTTCGCGGCGGCGTGGGCGGCGAGGAAGGGGCCCTGTTTGCAGGGACGCTTCTTCGAATGTACACGATGTATGCGCAAAGGCAGGGCTGGCGGGCGGAAGTGGTGAGCCTGAACGAGACGGAATTGGGCGGCGTGAAGGAATGCAGCGTCTTGATTGAGGGCGAGGGGGCCTTCTCCCGTTTGAAATTTGAGAGCGGTGTCCATCGCGTCCAGCGGGTCCCAGAGACAGAATCCGGCGGACGGATTCACACCAGCGCCGCGACGGTGGCTGTGCTTCCAGAGGCGGAGGATGTGGATGTAGATATCGACCCCAAAGATTTGCAGACCGACACCTTCCGTTCCTCCGGCGCGGGGGGCCAGCATGTGAACAAGACCGAATCCGCCATCCGCATCACCCATCTGCCTACGGGCCTGGTGGTGGAGTGCCAGGATGAGCGGAGTCAATACAAGAATAAGGACAAGGCGATGAAGGTCCTCCGTTCCCGCCTCTACGAGCTGGAGCGGGAGAAACGGGACGCTGCCGCCGCCTCAGAACGAAGGAGCCAGGTGGGCAGCGGAGACCGGAGCGAGCGGGTCCGGACCTACAACTTTCCCCAGGGGCGGGTAACGGACCACCGGATTGGCCTGACCCTTTACAAGCTGGACGCTGTCTTGGACGGAGCCTTGGACGAGGTCATTGACGCGCTGGTGACAGCGGACCAGGCGGAGAAGCTGAAAGGAGGCGGCGGGTGATACGAGTGCTGACCGGGGTCGTGACCGCTCTGAAGACGGTCCTGACTTGGCTTTGGCTGCTGCTGACCGGGGTCGTGACCGCTCTGGAGGCGGTCCTGACTTGGCTTTGGCTGCGAGGGAGCGTATACGTTCTGCGGTACGGCGCGGAAGAGAATCCCTATGCCGCCGAGGATGCTGAAATTGCGGGGATCTGTGCGCTGATGCTGCTTCCGCTGTTCTTATTTGCGTTGGCATGGATGGGATATCGAATCAGTAAAAAGCGGGCGGGAGCCTGTGAGGAGAGATAGAGGCGAACAATATGGAGACGATTTATTACGACCTGCGGGATACCAAGGGCCAGCAGAAGGAGATCGAGGACAAGATTTCCGCCGCCGCGAAGATTCTGCGTGAGGGCGGCTTGGTCGGCATTCCTACGGAGACGGTGTATGGTCTGGGAGCCGATGGAAGCAACCCCGAGGCCGTCCGGCGCATCTTCGCGGTAAAGGGACGGCCACAGGACAACCCGCTGATCCTCCACGTCACTGGGGCGCAGTGGCTTCCCCGGTACTGTGTGGATATCCCCCCGGTGGCCTATGTGCTGGCTAGAAAATTCTGGCCTGGCCCCCTGACGATGATTTTGAAGCGTCAGCCCACGGTTCCCAACGAGACCACGGCGGGCCTGAATACGGTGGGCGTCCGCTGCCCCAACCACCCCGTTACCTTGTCCATCATCCGGGAAGCGGGCATGGCGATTGCGGCTCCCAGCGCCAACACCTCTGGACGGCCTAGCTGCACTACGGCCCAGGATGTGCTGTTGGACATAGGAGGCCGGGTGGATGCGGTGGTGGATGGCGGACCCTGCGCGGTGGGGGTGGAATCCACAGTGCTGGACCTGACCTGCGAACCGCCCCGGCTGCTGCGCCCCGGCGGACTGCCCTTGGAGGATATGGAGCGTCTTATTGGGCATATTGATGTAGATAAAGCGGTAGTGGCCTCCCTCAGCGCCAATGAACGGCCCGCCGCCCCCGGCATGAAGTACCGTCACTATGCGCCCAATGCACCTGTTACCGTTGTCACCGGCGCACCTATTGCCTCTGCACAGGAAATCGAGCGGCGGGCGGGTCCCGGCAGCGGCGTCATCTGCTTCGACGAGTTTGCGGGCATGTTCTCTCAGTGTGTGGTCCGCTCTCTGGGGCCGCAGAATGATAAGCAGGTCCAGGCCCAGAGGCTTTTCGAGGCGCTGCGGAGCTTCGACGAGACGAAGGTGACGGAGATTTACGCCCAGTGTCCGGATAACCGGGGGCTGGGAATGGCTATCGGCAACCGCTTGAAGAAGGCGGCGGGCTTTCACGTTATCGAGGCGGACAGCCAGCGGGTGATCCTGGGCGTCACGGGCTGCACCGGGGCAGGAAAGACCAGCGCGCTGGAAGCCCTGCGGGACCTGGGAGGCCAGGTGATTGACTGCGACGAGGTGTACCACCAGGTTCTGGAGGAGAACACGGAGTTTCAGAACGCCATCAATGTAAGATTCCCTGGGGTCTTCCGCGCTGACGGGAAGCTGAACCGGAAGAAGCTGGGGGAGGAGGTCTTTGCCAAGCGGGACCGCCTGGAGCAACTGAATGAGATCGTGTTCCACTACCTGATTCCGGAGATCGAGCGCCGGATAGAGAGCGCCGAGGGCTTGTACGCCATTGACGCCATCAACCTTCTGGAGAGCGGCCTGGACCGTCTGTGCGACCGGACCGTTGCCGTCACGGCTCCCACAGAGCTGCGGGTCCGCCGTATCATGGGCAGGGACAGCATTCCGGAGTATTACGCCCGCCTGCGGGTAGGGGCGCAGAAGACAGATGATTACTACCGCAGCAAGTGCGATGTGGAGCTGACCAATGCCGCCGATTCCCCGGAGGAGTTCCGCAAGGATGCCCGGCTGTTTTTCGAGCGGCTGATAGAGTCCATTTTGGAGCAAAAACGCCACGGATAAACTGCGTTTTTTGCGGGAAGAACAGGAAGATAGGAAAAGACCTCGGCAGGCGTGCCGGTCAGGCAGGATGAAGGAGGAGTTACCATATGGATAAGACGGATATCAAAGAGCTGAAAGAGCAGCTTCTCAGTACGAAGAAAAATGGATACGACAAGCTGAACGAGGCGGACCAGGCTGCCATGGAGGATTACTGTACAGCGTATAAGGCGTTCCTGGACGCAGGGAAGACGGAACGGCTCTGTACTGCCGAGGCTATCCGCCTGGCGGAGTCTCAGGGATACCGGCCTTATACGCGGGGCATGGCCTTGAAGACTGGGGACAAGATTTACGCCTGCAACCGGGGAAAGGCGCTGATGCTGGCTCATATTGGCCGCAAGTCTCTTTTGGAGGGCATTCAGATTACGGCGGCCCACATCGACTCTCCACGGCTGGACCTGAAACCGAATCCTCTTTATGAGGACAGTGAGCTGGCCTATTTTAAGACGCACTACTATGGCGGTATCCGGAAATACCAGTGGGTAACGGTTCCTTTGGCCCTGCATGGCGTCGTGGCGCTGAAAAGCGGAGAAAAGGTGACGGTGCGCATTGGCGAGGACGAGGGAGAGCCCCGGCTGGTTATCACGGATCTTCTTCCCCACCTGGGCGCGGCGCAAAGCAAAAAGCCCTTGGCGGAGGCGATTCCCGGCGAGACGCTGAACCTGCTTTTGGGAAGCCGTCCCATCGGCAGCGAGGATGAGTCTGGCCGGGTGAAGCTGGCGGTGATGAAGCTGCTGAATGAGAAATACGGCATTGTGGAGGATGATTTGACCTCTGCGGAGCTGGAGGCGGTTCCGGCGGTGAAGGCCTGCGATATTGGTCTGGACCGGTCCATGATTGGCGCTTATGGACACGATGACCGGGTCTGCGCCTATGCGGCCTTGAAAGCGCTGCTGGATTTGGAAGAGGCTCCCGCTAAAACTGCTTTGTGCATTTTGGCGGACAAGGAGGAGATTGGCTCTGACGGCGTGACGGGAATGCAGTCTGCGGCCTTTGATGCCTTCGTGGAGGACCTGTGCGCCTCCCAGGATGTGCCTCTGCGGGCCTGCTATGAGAGGTCGTTCTGCCTGAGCGCGGATGTGACGGCGGCGTTTGACCCCAACTATCCGGACGTGTTTGAGAAGCGGAACGAATCCTTCTTGAATTATGGTATTGGGCTGTGCAAATATACTGGGTCACGGGGAAAATCCGGCGCTTCGGACGCGGACGCGGAGACGGTAGCCTATGTTCGGCGGCTGTTTGACGAGGCAGGGGTTTTGTGGCAGGTCTCCGAGCTGGGAAAGGTAGATGCCGGCGGCGGTGGAACTGTGGCGATGTATATGGCGAACCGGAACATCACGACTTTGGATGCGGGCGTTCCGGTGCTGAGTATGCACGCGCCTTTTGAGACAGTGGCTAAGCTGGACTGTTGGGAGACATACAAAGGCATGAAGGCTGTCTACCAGGCGGAGAACTGAGGGCAAAGAGCAGAAAACGAGGGGCTGTGCTGTTTGGCAGGCCCCTCGTTTGTAATAACTGTTTGTATTTTTGGAGGATGATTCTACACGCCGTATCCGGAGGTGACTTCACAGGTCAGCGTGAATTGATCGGCGTCAGTGAAGCGGAAGGGGGTCTCCTCCGGGAGTTGGACCCGCCAGGAGGTTTTTCCATCTATCCGGTCCTCCTCCACACTGACGGCGTCCAAAATGTAGGTTTTGCCTTCGTTGATGAACTCGGTCAGGCGGTAGGAGGACTCCGCGTTCTGCCAAGAGGGGACCATATCCGCAAAGGCCTCATCCCAGCGGGCGTAGCTGAACACATAGGAGCTGTCGTCCTCTTCGCTGGTGAAGCGGACGATATAATCCCAGGCCTGATAGAGAGGGAAGGGCACAGAGATGGTCAGAACAGCCTCCCGGTCGGAGTAGACGGCTACCTGAACCTTGGATTCGTAAACTTCCGCGCTGTTGAATTCGCTGCCATCCAGACCCAGGGAATATGCGCTGCCGCTGCCGCTGAGGGTGAGAAGGGGCCGGGTCTCTGGAACGGGGGCCGGCTGGGGTTCCGGGTCAGCCTCAATGGGAAGCTCCGGCACCGCGCCGCCCAGACTGCGGTAGAGGAAGGTCATGATCTGACCCCGGGTGCAAGGGGCGTCGGGCTGAAACTGGGTCTCGGTTACGCCGCTGGTGATGCCGGTTTCCACTGCCCAGCTAACAGCCATGGCGTAATCGGCCTGGGGAGAAACGTCCTCGAAAGCGGCGGGAAGGTGGGGGATGGGACTCCCTGCGTAACGCCATAGAAAACTCATAGTCAGGCTGCGGGTACAGGGACTGTTGGGGGAGAGACGGCCTTCTGCGGCGGCGTTTCCGATGATGCCAGTCTCATAGGCCCAGAGGATAGCGTTGTAGAAATCTGGGTTCAGGTCCAAGGTGACGTCGGAAAAGGGGCTGGTGGCAGTCTGGGGTTCCGGAGCTCCGGCGGACCGCCAAAGAAAGGTGAGGATTTGGCCCCGGGTGCAAATGCTGTCGGGGGAGAAGGTGGATTCTGTAGTGCCTGTAGTAATGCCCTGACTCACGGCCCAAGTGACCGGGGCGGCGTAGTATTGGCCGCTGTCCACGTCGGAGAAAGCCGAGGCGGGGACCGTCAGTAATAGGACGGCCAGGGCCAGGGAGGTCAATTCCTTTTTCATAAAGTTCGTTCCTCTCTTTGTTCAGGTGTCCTGTCGGAAGGGATTATGGCGAAAAGTGCGCCGCAGTCTGCATTATAGAAATCTAATACTATCATAAGGGATTTTCTCTTTTCTTGCAAGACCTAGTTATAAAAAAAGTGCGCTTTCTGCGCAGAGGCGGAGAGCTTGCGGATCTGGACTCCAGGGTTTTTTCAAAGAAGGGCCCTCACCATTATTTTGAAGGGGAAGTGCTGCGGCTGTAAAGGGATAGAATGCCGTTCCTTTTGCCCTGTCCCCTGCGGCCCATGCTTGGACTGTCATTTTGCCTACCGCCGCCATGGATTTTGCAGAAAGATTCCCTGATTCCGACAAAAGAAGTTTTCGCTTTTTTCTTGCGGCTCGGGGAAAAATATGATAGCATGAACGAAAGACAAATGGCCGTAAGAGGTGGACGGGATGGCAAGACCAATCAAATATTATATCGTGGCGGCAGAAGCGCTGCCGGAAATTTTCCTCAAAGTGGCGGAGGCGAAGCGGATGATGCAGACCGGCGAGGCGGACACCGTAGGCGCGGCGACCCGGATGGCAGGCATCAGCCGAAGCGCCTTCTACAAGTACAAGGACGCGGTGCAGCCCTTCAACGACATGAAAGCGGAACATATCATCACCTTTTACGCCATGCTGAAGGATACCGCCGGGGTGCTCTCCGGAGTGCTGTCGGTGTTCGCTTCTTCCGGGACCAACATCCTCACCATCAACCAGAGCATTCCTACCAACGGCTGCGCGGCGGTGACCATCTCTGCGGAGACCAGCCAGATGGAGGAGTCCTTGGAGCAGCTTATGGGGGATGTGTCAGCGCTGGAAGGCGTGGTCAAATTTGAGATCCTGGCGGGCTGACGGGGGACCGGAGACCGCGAGGGATTTTTTGCGGCGTGGGGAGGTCCGCGCCCTGAGAAAAATGAGAATGCGAGGAATACGCGTGATACAGATTGCGATTATGGGTTTGGGCACCGTGGGCACGGGTGTGGCGAAGGTCGTGGCGGAGAACCGGCGGCAAATCGAGCGGAAGCTGGGGGAACCCCTGGAGGTCAAGACGATTCTGGTGCGCCGGTTCAAGGACGGGCCCTGCCGCCAGCTTATGACGGACAATTTTGAGAAGATCGAGAAGGACGGCGATATCCGTGTAGTGGTGGAGACCATCGGCGGCGTAGGAGCGGCTTATGAATATACCCGCCGGTGCCTGGAGGCCGGGAAGCATGTGGTCACTGCCAATAAGCAGCTAGTGGCCGAGCATGGATGTGAGCTGCTGGAGCTGGCCAGGCGGAAAAACGTCAACTATCTCTTTGAGGCCAGCGTGGGCGGGGGGATTCCCATTCTTCACCCCTTGACCCAGTGCATGGCCGCCAACCGCATTGACGAGGTTTACGGTATCCTGAATGGTACTACCAATTATATTCTTACCCGCATGGTCCGGACAGGGGCCTTTTTCTCGGACGCTCTCCGGGAAGCCCAGGCAAAGGGCTATGCCGAGGCCGACCCCACCGCCGACGTACAGGGCATCGACGCAGGGCGGAAAATCTGCATCCTGGCGGACCTGGCCTTCGGGCAGCAGATCGACCCCGACGCGGTGCCTATGGAGGGGATTGCAAAGCTGTCTCTCCGGGATGTAAAAATTGCGAAACGGGCAGGCTACCGGGTGAAGCTGCTGGGCCGGGCGGTGCGGCTCCCCGGCGGCGGGCGGACGGCGTATGTGGCCCCTCATTTGATTCCGGAGGAAAACCCCATCGCCAATGTGGAAGATGTGTTCAACGCCGTCATGGTCCGGGGCAACGCCACTGGCGAGGTGATGTTCTACGGCCGGGGCGCAGGAGAGCTGCCCACCGCTTCTGCCTGCGTGGCGGACGTGATGGAGTGCCTCCAGGCCAGCCCCCGGCGGGAGGAGATTGGATGGTCCCCGGAAACCGGCGGATTTGAGGACCCCTTGGAGCTGAAGACCCGGCATTACTTCCGTATCGAGGGCAGCTTGACGGACGCCGCTATGGCTTTCGGACAGGTGGAGGTGCTCAGCGAGGATGGCGAGACGGCTTTCCTCACTGAGCCGGTCAGCGGTCTGGACGCGGAACGGCAGTCCAGGCTGTTGAATGTACTGGCGTGTATGCGCGTGCTGGAGGGGTAGGGAAGACTTCCCAACCTGAACGGCGGCGCGTATGATAGCATAGACCCAAAAAGCAATGAGCAAAGAAGGAAGCGTGACTATGAGTTTGATTGTACAGAAATTCGGCGGCAGCTCTGTGAAGGACGCGGAGCGGATCAAGAATGTCGCCCGGATTATCGCGGAGACCTATCTGAAAGGAAATGACGTGATTGTAGTGCTGTCCGCCCAGGGTGACACTACGGATGAGCTGATTGAAAAGGCTCAGGAAGTCAACCGCAGTCCCTCTAAGCGGGAAATGGATATGCTCCTGGCCACTGGAGAGCAGATTTCCGTGGCCCTGTGCGCGATGGCGCTGGAGGCGATGGGCCTGCCCTGTGTGTCCCTGGCGGCGTGGCAGGTGGGGATTCAGTCTACCGGCGTTCATTCCGACGCACGGATCAAGAAAATCGACTCCGAGCGTATCCGTTCCGAGCTGGACCAGCATCGGATTGTTCTGGTGACAGGCTTCCAGGGAGTGGACCGGATTGGAGACGTAACCACTTTGGGCCGCGGCGGGTCGGATACCAGCGCGGTGGCCCTGGCGGCGGCGTTCCGGGCGGATTTGTGCCAGATTTTCACGGATGTGGACGGCGTGTACACCACAGACCCCCGCGTTGTTCCAGAGGCCCGGAAGCTGGAGGAGATCACCTATGATGAGATGCTGGAGCTGGCGTCTCAGGGGGCGCAGGTGCTCCACAACCGCAGCGTGGAACTGGCGAAGAAGTTCAGAGTGAATTTGGAAGTCGTGTCCAGCCTGGAGCGGAAGCCGGGCACGAAAGTCAAGGAGGTAACCAAAGTGGAAAAGACGAATATTGCCGGTGTGGCGAAAGATACCAGCATTGCCCGCGTAGCGCTGATCGGCTTGCAGCATAATCCCGGCGTGGCGTTCCAGGTGTTTGACCTGCTGAGCAAGCACAACATCAATGTGGATGTGATTTTGCAGTCCATCGGCCGGGAGGATACAAAGGATATCACCTTTACCATCCATAAGAAGGACCAGGACGAGACGGAACAGATTTTGAACGATCACAAGGATGTGCTGAAATTTGACCACATCGAGGCGGATGACAAGATCGGCAAGGTGTCTATCGTGGGCGCGGGTCTGATGAGCAATTGTGGTGTGGCGGCGAAGATGTTTGAGGCGCTGTATGAGTCCGGCATCAATATCCAGATGATTAACACATCGGAAATCCGCGTTTCCGTGCTTCTGGATGAGGACGACGTGAACAAGGCGGTTAAGGCCATTCATGCGAAGTTCTTTGATGAGATTTAAGAGTTAAAAAGCAAAGGGGCGTCGTCTTTCTGGGCGGCGCCCTCAGCGGAAGGAGCTGCTTATGAACGCAATTGTAACCGTCCTTGGGCATGATAAGGTGGGCATCATCGCCGCCGTCTGCGCCCTGCTGGCAAAAAACAATGTGAATATTTTGGATATCTCCCAGACCATCCTTCAGGGAGCCTTCACCATGGTCATGGCTGTGAAGATGGACGCTTCCTGTTCTGTGGGAGACCTGCGGACGCAGTTGGAGGCTCTGGGCCAGGAAATGGGGATCACCATCCGTATCCAGCGGGAAGAGATCTTTGACGCCATGCACCGGATTTGAAGCGGAGGAGGGTGAACGATTGTGCTCAACCAGAAAGATATCCTCTCCACCATTGAGATGATTGACCAGCAGCATCTGGATATCCGGACCATCACCATGGGGATTTCCCTTTTGAGCTGCTGTGACGAGAATCCCCAGAAGGCTCTTATGAAAATTTATGAAAAGATTACCCGTTATGCAGAAAATTTAGTCAAAACCGGGGAAGACATTGAGCGGGAGTTCGGGATTCCCATTGTCAATAAGCGTATTTCCGTCACGCCTATGGCCCTGGTTGCCGGCGCCAGCCACACTGAGGATTACGCTCCCTTTGCCGCCGCCCTGGACCGTGCGGCGAAGGCCTGCGGCGTGAACTTCATCGGCGGCTATTCCGCGCTGGTGCAGAAGGGCATGACAGAGGCCGACGAGAAGCTGATTCGCTCCATCCCAAAGGTCCTGGCAGAGACGGACCTGGTGTGCGCCTCCGTCAATGTCGGCTCCACCCGCGCAGGCATCAATGTGGACGCCGCGGCTCTGATGGGTCAGGTGGTCAAGGATACTGCCGCCGCCACCACAGACCGGGACGGGTTCGGGTGTGCAAAGCTGGTGGTCTTCTGCAACGCTGTGGAGGACAACCCCTTTATGGCGGGTGCGTTCCACGGTGTGGGTGAGGCGGAGAGAGTCATTAACGTGGGCGTCTCCGGCCCCGGCGTAGTGCATCATGCGCTTCAGGCTGTGAAGGGCCAGCCGTTGGATGTGGCGGCGGAGACTGTGAAAAAGACGGCGTTCCGGGTGACCCGCATGGGGCAGTTGGTGGCGCAGGAGGCCAGCCGCCGTTTGGATGCGCCCTTCGGCATTGTGGATCTGAGTCTGGCTCCCACGCCCGCCATCGGAGACAGCGTGGCCCGCATTCTGGAAGAACTGGGGGTGTCCGTCTGCGGGGCCCATGGTACTACTGCCGCTTTGGCCCTGCTGAACGACGCGGTGAAGAAAGGCGGTGTGATGGCGTCTTCCTCTGTGGGCGGACTTTCCGGGGCGTTTATTCCCGTCAGCGAGGACGAGGGGATGATTGCCGCCGCCCGTGCCGGAACTCTGTGCATTGACAAGCTGGAGGCCATGACCTGCGTCTGTTCCGTGGGCCTGGACATGATTGCTGTCCCCGGCGACACTCCCGCGGAGACCATTGCCGCAATTATCGCCGACGAGGCCGCAATCGGCATGGTGAACAATAAGACCACCGCCGTCCGTATCCTGCCCGCGCCGGGAAAAAGGGTGGGGGATACCATTGAGATGGGCGGCCTGCTGGGAAGCGCCCCTGTGATGCCGGTCCATCCGGAGTCCAGCGCGGACTTCATTCATCGCGGAGGCCGCATCCCCGCGCCGCTCCACAGCTTGAGGAACTAATGGGATAAAAAGCGCTCCCATATCATAAAACAAAGGGCAGGGCAGACCATTTGAGGCTGTCCTGCTCTTTTTATGCGTTAACTTTGACGCTTAGTTTTTAATACTGTGTTCTCTTTATGGATTGCCAGAATCGCGCCAAGCAATGCACATCCGCAGAGAAAGAGGATATAGGCCCCATGGTTTTGATTAGTATAGTTCCAGACGCCCGATGGGTCCCAAGCGTCTGTAATATAAAATAGGCGGCCGGAGAACCGCAAGCCGCCGTACAGCAGGCCAGTCAATAAAATTGGAAAAGGGATCATCCACAAAGCGCGGCTCTTAGTGTAAAGGAGTTTGCGTTCAGTGTATTCCATATCACCTGATGGAAAGCAAGCTGAAGTTCACCTTTTTCTGGGAGATTTTCCATGGTATGTTTCGGGACGCTCCTCATAAACTGGATAGAAAGAAGAAACAGGGAGGAGACGAATATGACGTCACGGCAGGCGGGGCGGAGAATAGGGACAATTTCGACAGCCCGGAGAAACGGGACAGCCCGGCGGCGGAGCGAGCCTCCCCGTCAGCAGGGTGCAGGAAGGAGGGCTTCCCCCGGGCGGCGGACAAACGAAGCGCTGAAGCCCCAGGAGTACCGGCGGCTGGCTCAGTTGGTGGCCTGCGGAAGCATTTTCGTGCTGCTGGTGGCGGCGAAACTGCTGCTCCCGGCGAAGATGGAGGCATTCAATGAGAAGCTGACAGCGGCTCTGGAGCGGAATATGGATGTACAGGAAG
>CAOJHG010000007.1 GCA_948435975.1 uncultured Oscillibacter sp.
CCGGAATGGCAGTCTCAAGCCCAGGTCGTGGAAAACCTGATTGCAGAGCTGGGGGCAGGCGAACTTCCCAGGATCGATGTGTTCAACAAGTCCGACCGGGTGACGGCGGGAGAGATCATGCCCCACGGAGAGGACATCTGCTCCATTTCCGCCAAGACCGGCGAGGGTGTGGACAAGCTGCTGGAAATGATTGCCCAGCGGCTGAACAAGGGGATACAGCGCGTGACGCTCCATCTGCCCTATGCCCAGGGCGGCTTGCTGGATGTGCTTTACCGGGAAGCAAAAGTGGAGTCGGTGGAATACGGAGAGGCCATAGACGTGACGGTTGTCTGCGGTCCCCGCGTCCTGGGCCGGGTGCGTCAGTTTATGGAACCCTGATCCTCCCTGCCTCACATCAGAAACAGAAAGAAGGAATTCCCCATGACGGTTCAAACGCCCCGTCTGCTCCTCCGGCCCTTCCAGGAGGCTGACGCGGCAGACGTATACGCATATGCTAAAAATCCCGCTGTAGGGCCAGCCGCCGGGTGGCCTCCCCACAAGGATGAAGCCGAAAGCCTGGAAATCATCCGCACGGTCTTTTCCTCTCCCAAGGTTTTCGCCATCACCCTCCAGGAGACCGGCCGCGTCATCGGCTCCATTGGCTACATCGGCGAGCATCCCCAGGGCCTCCAGCCGGACTGCCCAGACGACGAGCTCGGCTACGCTCTGGACGAAGCCCATTGGGGACGGGGCTTTATGACAGAAGCCGCCCGAGCCGTTCTGGACTTCGGCTTCGCAGACCTGGGCCTGCATCGCGTCTGGTGCAGCCACTATATAGAAAACCGCCGCTCCCGCCGGGTCATCGAAAAGCTGCCCTTTCAATACCAATTTGACCGCGCCGTAGACGTTCCCCTGCTGGGCGAGACCCGGAACGCCCGCTACTACCTGCTGGCAAAGGAGGATTGGCGTGGACGCTTACCAGATTCCCTTTCAGGACGCTGAGAGCGAGTTTACAGAAAAACGCTCCCGCTTCATCAGCCATATTTTTCAGGTGTCCACAGAGGCGGAGGCCCGGGAAAAGCTGGAATCCATCCGCCGGAAATACTACGACGCCCGCCACAACTGCTGGTGCTACCTGCTTCGGGAGGGCGGCACAGTCCGATACTCCGACGACGGCGAGCCCCAGGGCACCGCCGGCCAGCCCATGCTCAACGTCTTCCAGCGGGAGGAGGTCACAAATCTTCTCTGCGTCGTCACCCGATATTTCGGCGGCGTGCTCCTGGGCGCCGGAGGGCTGACCCGCGCCTATACCCGAGGAGCCAAGGACGCCCTGGACGCGGCAGGCATTGCCAGGGTACAACTCTGGACCCTCTGGAGCGTCCCCTGCACCTATCCACTTCTGGAGCGTGTAAAACTGGAGGTCACAGCCTGCGGCGGTATCCTGCGGGATGCGGAATACGGCGCGAACGTCACCCTTCTGGCCGCATTCCCCCCAGAGGCCGCAGACGCCTTTGCCGCCCGCCTGGTAGAGCTTTCCGCCGGACAGCTTATCATGCAGGCGGCAGGTCAGGAGTATCTCCCCGGCCCCCGGGAACGCTAGACTTTCTCACAGGAAAAAGAAAAGCCGCCAGCACCTCTGCCAGCGGAATAAGAAAGACAAAACACACCCCCCACTCGCTCCAGCGGCGAATGGGGGGACTACTCATTGATTGGACTGTCCATTGGTCCGTACCTCTTCCTCTGAAGTACCGTTCACTTGGTGTTAGGGGGGATGGGTGATTCTGGGTCATGCCTGCCAATCCATGAAACAGTGATACACGACAGCCTTGATAAATAGCGGCCTCGTTTGCCTCATCCTAGTGAGTGGTGTTTCGTCTTTGGAGCTTCTCCGAAAATCACGCTGATGCCTGAATGCCTTGAACGGCGCCTGGATTTCAAATAGAACGCTTCCACCTAAATCATTGGACTCACCTCTTTCTTATGTTTAGAATATACAACAATCTCTCCGTTTTGTCAAGAGCTTTTATACAATTTTACACTTTCCACAAACGCCAAACGATTACCCCTGTCAAAATGCACAGTGTATAAAACAGGGCGGCGCATCCGAAGACACACCGCCCCGCTCAGCAAAGCAGATTATTCTAACTCAGCCCTTGACCTCAATGGCCCGGATCACACCGTCGTCGCTGGCATACAAATCCGCCGAGGCCGCATACGCATGAGCCGCGTCCAGACTGATCCATGCCGCAGTATCATGATTGAAGCAGATCACGTCGCTGGCAACCGTGTAGCTCCGCCCATTCACCGTCACGACGCTCTGACCGCTCCAAGCCGTGTTTGGTACTGCAGCCAGCTTCTCCAGCTCCCGCAGAGAAGCAAAGCCGACGCCGCTGCTGTCGCTGGTGGCCATAACGAAGGTGCCGCCGGGGATGTCGCTCCGCAGCCGGAACGGGCCCATCCGGTCCTTCCCGTTGTACACCGTCATATAGTAAGAGATCTGGTCCGGACTGCTGCCTTCCATCGTCACAGACGTCCGGCCATAAATCACGTTCCCGTTGTTCACGCCGCCCAGGACCAGGATATCCACCCGGTTTGCCCAGTTGAGGTGCGCGTAGCTGATTTGGGAAGCCGGAATCGTACCGCCGCCCAGGTCGCTGAAGCTGATAGGTTTCAGGCCCTCCACGCCGTACTCGAATACCGTCACCGTCTCTGCCAGGCTGTTGGTGCCCAGCTTCCGGGTGCTCAGGTCCAACGCGCCATTTACGCCGCCGCCCAGCCGTGCCAGGCCAATGGCGCCCTTGCCTTCAGAGGACACCTTCACCAAACGGCCCTGCATCAAGCCGCTTTCCGTCTCGCTCAGGTTCACACGGCCCTCGATGGTAATACCGCACAGCAGGTTCACCTTAGCGCTGCTGGTAGACACGGATTCCACAAGGCCCAGCACATTCGCCGCAGCCCCGCTGGTCCCCGCCTTCACCGCGCCTGCAACCTGGTTATTCTCCGTCAGAAGCAGCGTGATCTGGTCCCCGGGACGGAACCGGGAAAGGGTCGCCTGAGCCGTGGTCAGCACCGGGAATTCATGTCCCAGGACCACGATGGAGGTAGGCTCCGTGGGATTCGGCGTACAGCTCTCGTAATAGCCTGTCAGCCGGTTGTCACACACGCGGATGGTGTTGGTAGCGCTGGAATAGGTCGCCACATCGTAGGGCCGCATGTCAGACGCCTTGGCCGTAGACCCGTTCTTTACGATGGTATACCCGCCAGCGCCGCCGGTCAGCGCCTCAAAGCCCTTGGCGGAACCCTTCTCGTAAACAATAACGGCCTCATTGGACACCGAGCCGCCGCCCACGAAAATAAATTCCACATTGCTGGCCGACCCCAGATACAAGGTGATGGACGTGCCAGGATTCAGCCACGTATACACCTCGCTCCACTTCTGCTCCTTGTTGTTGTAGTAAACACTGGTATCCGCAGCAACCGCGTACTTCGCGCCGCTGGTATCCGTAATCTGGAGCTGGCCCGCGCTGGAAAGGATAACACTCCGGCTGGTGCCCTTAGCGTTGGGCAGGAAGGTCAGCACTCTCTGTCCCTTCATGACCAAGGTGCCCTTGTAGCCGTTGAAGCAGCCGTTGGAAACCTTATCATCCACCATCTGTAAAATTTCCCCGGAGGAAAGCTGGAGCGAGGTCTCTTTCCCATCCGGTCCCTTGGCGTTGGAGGAAACGATCATCACATTGTCCCGCAGCGTCACATCCAGGCCGGTGAGGAAGCTGCCGCCGCCCTTTCCGTCCTCGCCGCTGCTATTGTCTGCCCGCAGGAGGTTCACGAAAAGCTGCGCGGCCTCCTTCCGGGTCAGGGGGGCGCTGCCGTGGGACATATCCAGACCGTCCATCAATCCTATGGAAGCAGCGGCGGCAAGATAGCTGTCCGGCCATACGCCGCCGACGTTTTTATCCTCATACCCCAGGACCCGGAGGAGAATCGTCACCGCCTGTCCCATGGTTACGGTGCGGTCTGGATAGAATTTCCCGTCCGCATAGCCGGAAATGACGTTCCTCCCCTTGGCGGCCATATTGATATAAGCCGCCGCCCAGTGGGAGGGTTTTACATCAGGGTATACGGTCACAGTCCGGTACAGTCCCAGCTCGTCCTCAGCGTCCAGGGCGCAGATGACCATTTTGCAGAACTGGGCCCGGGTCAGTTGGGTGTCCGGGCGGAAGGTTCCGTTGGAATACCCGTCCAGCACGCCCATGAGCCGCAGGGTCTCCACAGACATGATAAGGTTTGCGTCCGATACGTCGGAAAAGCGGTTGGTTGGAGCCGCCGCCGCTGCCGGGAGGACCAGCAGACACGTCATCACACCCGCCAGCAGCAGGGATAGCAGTCTTTTTTTCATAATTTTTCTCCCAAGTCAAATTTTTACCGTCACTCTGCCCGCAGGGCCTCCACAGGCTGGAGGTTTGCGGCTTTGATGGCCGGATAGCATCCGAAAATCAACCCCAGCAGGACCGAAAGTCCAAAGGCGGCGCCTGTCACCGGCGGCGAGGGATATATGGTCGTGCTGAAAAGAATATTTCCCAGAATCAAACAGCCGCCAGTGCCAATCAATATCCCGATTATGCCGCCGATGCCGCAGAGCATGGCCGCTTCAATCAGGAACTGGGTTACAATGCTGCTCTTCTGCGCTCCAATGGCCCGGCGAATACCAATCTCCCTGGTGCGCTCTGTAACTGTAACAAGCATAATATTCATGATGCCAATACCGCCAACCAGGAGGGAAATCGCCGCCACGCCGCCCAGGACGCCGCCTATCAACCCCATCTGCTCATTCACATAGTCCATGTTCTGGCTCTCCGGCTGGACCCGGTAATCGCTGGTATTCTGGTCCAAAAGCCCCTTCAAAAAGCCGTCCAGTTGGGTGACGATCTCATCCATCTTCATGGCGTCCTTCGCAACGACAATAAACGTGCTGTCGCTGTCGTCGGCCCCGCCCAGAATCCGGCGGGCCGTATAGGGAATCAACACAAAATTGTCCAGCGTACTCTGTGACGCTCTTTCCTCACTGAGCCGGGAGGCATATACGCCAATCACCTCAAAATTCTGATTGTTCAGTTGTACTGTCTGCCCCACCGGGTTTGCGCTGCCAAAGAATACCTTCGCCGCCTGATGCCCAAGGACCACCACCTGATTGTAATTCTCAATGTCCAGATAGCTCAGGTCCCGTCCCTTCGCCATCTTCAGATTGCTGCACGCCGAATACTGGTCGCTGCCATAGTAAAAACTGGGCGGAGCGCTGATCAGATTTACGCCCATCTCGTCCCACTCATAGCTCATGTTCGCGGAGGACGTCGTACCATAAACCATCGTCGCGCTGCAATAGGCCTGCGGCGTCACTCCCGCAACCAAATCCTTCATGCCGTTGCAGTATTTGTAGATATCGGGAAAGTAGTCCTTTCCCGCCGGGACCATGTTGCCCTTATCATCCGTGGTCCACACATAGTTGTAGACATTCACCGCAATACGGTTGGTCCCCATCGCCTCAAACTGCTCCATGGTCTTTTCGGCAAAACCCATGATGGCGGATACAATGGTCATGACGGACGCGATGCCGATAATGATGCCCAGCATGGTAAGGACCGCCCGGCCCTTCTTGCCCCAGATGGACTTCCAGGCCATTTTCACTGCCTGCCGGATATTCAAAACCAGTCCACCTCCTGCTCCTTGTCCTCCACGATTTTTCCATCGGTGAGACGCACGCAGCGTCGGGCCGTGGCGGCAATGCCGTTGTCGTGCGTAATGAGAATTACGGTCGTGCCCTCCTTGTTCAGTTGCTGAAGGAATCCCAGCACCTCATGGCCTGTTCTGGAGTCCAGCGCGCCGGTGGGCTCGTCGGCCATGATAATGGGGGGCTTCGTAGCAATGGCCCGGGCGATGGCCACGCGCTGCTGCTGGCCGCCGGACATCTCTGTAGGCTTATGCTTCACGCGCCCCGACAGTCCCACCCGCTCCAGCGCCTCCAGGGCCATATCCCGCCGGTCAAATCAGCGGCAGCTCTACGTTTTCCAGCACTGTCAGCGTCTGAATCAGGTTGTATTGCTGGAAGATAAACCCGATTTCCTTGTTCCGGATGCGGCTGAGCTCCTTATCCGTCAGCTCCCGCACATCGGTCCCCTCCAGGAAGTAGTCTCCCCGTGTAGGTATGTCCAGGCAGCCCAGCACGTTCATCATGGTGGACTTGCCGGAGCCGGACTGACCCACAATCGCCACAAACTCGCCCCGCTGCACCGTCAGGGACACGCCGTCCAAGGCCCGGACCTCGCTTTCAAGACCTTCGCTGTAAATCTTGAAAACATTCCTCAATTCCACTAAATTCGCCATGGCATCAGAACCCATAGGAGTTGGAAATCTGCATCTGGGTGAAGACCTCGGTGCCATCCTCCACTCCGGACTTGATTTCCACATAATAATTATCGGAAATGCCGATCTCTACCTCCACCGGCCAGAAGCCCTCCGGGATCATCTCGTCAACTATGACGCCCTCCAAGGCATTGTCCGGCCGGTCGCCCTTCACATACACCACGGTCTTGCTCTCGCCGTCCTCCGTGGAGACGTTGCGCACACACTGAAGCGGCACGACCAAGCAGTTGTCATTCTCGCTGGCGGTAAGGTTGTAGTTGATGTAGCTGTTGACCTGGAGGCTTTCGTCCATATTGTCCACAGAAATGACCATGGGATAGGTCGCCACGCCGTTGTTGATGGTGCTGGAAAGGCTGACGCTCTCCACCGTTCCCATGGCAGGGGTGCCCCACTGGTCCAGATTCACCATCATGCCCGGCTTGACAGCGCTCACATTCCGCTCGTCCACGGTGGCGTTGACGATGAGGGAGGAGGTGTCGGAAATGGCCGCCACCTCGTCGCCGGGCTGGATGGTCAGACCGATGACCTTGCCGCTAATAGAGGCCACAGCGTTGCAGTTCGCCAGATTCTTTTCGGCGGTCTCCAGGGTCTTCCTGGCCTCCTCCAGACTCTGCTGCACGGTGAAGATCTCCGCCTCGCTGTCCTCGCCGTCGATGCGCACCAGCACCTGTCCGGCGGAGACTTGGAGGAAGTTCACCAGGGAGCTGGAAATCACGGTGCCGTTCACGGTGGATTTCAGCTCGCCGGTCCGGAAATACTCCAACTGGCCGGGCTCATAGGGATATACGATCTCCTCCCCCGCGTTCACGGTGGCGGAAGCCGTCATCTCCGCGCTGAGGGCCCCGTCGTTTGTGACAAGGATATCCGCAGAAAAGAGCTTCGTCCCCTCTGGCGTAATGCGGCTGACCATATGCACCGCTTCCACCGTGCCGGTAATGGAACTCATAAGGGCGGGGATGGACACCTCCACGCTCTGCCCCTGGTAAACCATATCCTCATAGGCATAGCTGTAGTATTGGGTCAGGCGAAGCTGAGTATCGTCCGCCAGGGTCGCCACGGTCTGCCCCTTGGAGATGGTATCTCCGGGGTTCAGAACGACAATATCCATCAGCTTGCCGGAGTAGCCCGCCGCCAGATTCAGTCCGGCGATATCCTTCTGTAATGCCGCCAACTGCTTCTCGTAACCCAGCACGTCCTGCCGGGCCTTGTCCACAGCGGTGCGGGCGTCGTCAGAGTCGATGATAAACAACTGCGTTCCAGCGGTCACGGTGTCGCCCTCTGCTACCAGGACCTCCTTCACCGTGCCCGTCGTGGCGATGGTGATGGTCTCGCTGTCCTTGGCTTTCGTGAGGCCGCTGCCCTCCACGGTAGAGGAGATGGCGTCGTAATGCACCACATCCACCATGGCTTCCGTCTGCTGTTCGCCCCCCTGGTTGTCCAGGAAATACTTGACGCCGAACGCGACTCCTGCCAAAATCAGGAGGAAGACAAACAAACGTACAATTTTCCGCCGCCGCTTTCGGGGCATCCCCTTCCATTTTTTCCACAGGGAGCTTTTTTCCTTCTTCTGCTCAGCGGGCGGAGACTGCTGAACGGAGGCTGCCGGCCCAGTTTTATCCATGACTTCAGACATGTGCGTATACTCCTTTTTGTTGGTCCGAATTTTCAAAGCCCGTAGGAATTGCGGGCTTTCTAACTGTATCACCTATGCTAGAACAGTTCCGCTTGTAAAACAACAACAAAACGGTAACAGTTTCCGCAAATAGCCTTTATTTTCTATGACGAATCAGCCGTCCAAAAGGTTTCAGGAAATTTTGCCCAAATCCCACGGCGCGGCTTCTACTTTTTTCACCAAAATGACAGGATGGAAATCAGCCTTCCTCCCACAAAGACAGGCCCCCTTTCCAAACCATATGAACGAGCTTCCCAAAAGAGTCCAAAAACCAGCGCTCCTGCCAAATTTCCAGACTCAGCTAAAAAACCCGCCCCAGAGAAACCAGGGCGGGCAAAAGAGGCGGAAGAAATCAGGCCTCAGAGGGTTTTGCTTTTTGGGCCATAGCTCTTTGATAGAACACAATCACGGCTACGACTGCCAGGCCCACAACATCCGTAATGGAGCCGGGAATCATCATGCACAGTCCGCCCACGGCCAGCACCACCCGCAGCAGTACAGGAATCTGCCGGAACAGGAACCCGTTCAGGGAAGCCGCTACGCCGAAAATGCCCAGCAGCGCACTAATGACAATCTGCACCACCTGGAAGGGCGTCGTACCATCCACGAACAGCATAGCGGGCGTATAAGCGAAGATATAGGGCACAATAAAGGCGGCAATGGCGAGCTTTGTCGCATTGATGCCCGTCTTCATGGGGTCCGACTTTGCGATGGCACTGCCCGCGTAAGCCGCCAGGGCTACCGGAGGCGTGATATCAGCAACAATGCCAAAGTAAAACACGAAGAAATGGGCTGGAATCTTGCCAATACCCAGTTGAATCAGGATGGGCGCACAGGTAGAAGCCATGATGCAGTAATTGGCGGTGGTTGGTACGCCCATGCCCAGAACGATACAGCACAGCATGGTCAAGAACAGCGCAATGAACAGAGACAGCGCCGGAACCGGAATCAGGTTGCTGATGTTGATAACGCCGTTAATCAGCTTGGAGGCCAGACCGGTGACGGTGATGCAGCCCGACACAATACCCGCCACAGAGCAGGCTACAGCCACAGTGATGCAGCTCCGTCCGCCCGCCTCCAGGGAGTTGACGATCATAACAGCGGTATCCTTCACGAAGCCCCCCGACGCGGATGCGCCCCCGCTTTGTTGGGCGCGGCTGTTGGCGAAGATATGGGGAAGACTTACCAAAATCGCAAGAACGATGGCAATGGAAGCGGAAAACTGGAGCGTCCGCGCACCGGTCGCCACCATCCAGACCAGCACCACCAGAGGCAGAAGCAGGTAAATACTGCGGATCAGAATGCCGAATTTAGGCAGTTGTTCCCGGGGGATACCCTTCAGATTCAGCCGTCTGGCCTCCAGGTGAACCGCCATAAAAATACCCGTGAAGTACAGAAGAGCGGGCAGAATCGCTTTCACGGCCACACTGGCATAACTGGTGTCCATATACTCTGCCATGAGGAACGCCGCCGCGCCCATGATGGGTGGCATGATCTGACCGCCGGTAGAGGCTGCGGCTTCCACGGCGGCGGCAAACTCGCCCTGATAACCGGTGCGCTTCATCATGGGGATGGTGACGGAGCCGGTAGTAACCGTGTTGCCAACTGAGGAGCCGGACACCATGCCGCAGAGAGCGGAGGAGATTACCGCCACCTTCGCGGGACCGCCGGAGGTGCTGCCCGCCAGTGAATTCGCAAGGTCGATAAAAAAGCTGGAAATTCCCGTCCGCTCCAGGAACGCGCCGAAGATGATGAACACCGCGATAAACTTTGCGCAGACCTGAACAGGCGTGGCCATGACGCCGGAGGTGCCGTAGAACAAGGTATAGACCACGCGGGCCAGGTTCTGTCCGCTGGCAAAGGTATAGACCAGCAGCACGCCCGCCACGCACAGTATAGGAATGCCCACACAGCGCCGGCACAGCTCCGCAAGGCACAGCACGCCAACAATACCCAGGATGATATAGAACCAAGCGCCGTCAATTGCGCCATCGCCCCAGGGATTGATTTTGGCGGCGCTGGTAATCAGCCTTGCCAGCTTCCCATAGTTGATGCAGTAATAGAAGAAAGAGCCTGCCCCCAGGGCCATCAGCACCCAGTCATACCAGGGCATGGCGTTGGGCTTCACATGGTCTTTCCGTGCGGGATAGGTGAGATAGCCCATGACGATGATGAGCCCCAGGAAGGAGCTGAGCCGGATGGGCATGTCCCAGTTGCAGCGGAGGGTCAGCCAGATACAGTATACGGAAAAGATGGACATGACGATCCGGACCGCCAGCTTAGGGGTTCCCTCCCAAATACGGGTTGCAGACTCCCGGTCGTACTTCCGCATGACCTCATCCATCTCTGCGGCGCTGCCGACATCCACGTCGGGGATGTGGTTCTTCTTGTCTTTCTCGCTCATTGGCGACGCCTCCTTAGAAATCAAAATAAAGCCCTTGCCGTATTGAAGGGGCAGAATCCACGCCGCCCTTTCAACACGGCAAGGACCGCAGCCATCAGCGGCCCTTGCCAGATAGACTTTAATGCTGGAAATCAATAGGTCCCGGCGGGGATGGTGTACGCGGAGTAGAAGGGAGAGCTCTCCAGCAGGGCGCTGATGTGCTCATCATCCAGGCCGACCAGATAGGTGGGCTTAGACAGGGCCAGGTCGCTGATGGCCGGGGTGGGTGCGCCTGCCACGATGAAAGCCGCGTCGATCTTGCCGTCCTTCAGGCTGTCGGCACTGTCGCCGAAGCTCTGGAACACGGGCTGGATGTCGTCCTCAGTCAGGCCGTAAGCGCCCAGAACATCGATAGCGTTGAAATGCACGCCGGAACCGGAAGCGCCGATAGAGACGATTTTGCCCTCCAGGTCGGCCACAGACTTGATGTCAGGGTTGGTGGTAGCAATCTGAACCTGCTCCATATACAGGGAGGCCACAACGGAGAAGTTGGTAACAGGGCTGTCGAAGAGTCGCTCGCCGTTGTAAGCATAGCTCATCACGTCAGACTGAACAAAGGCAAGCTGTACGTCTCCGGCGGTCAGGTCCTCCACGTTGGACTGAGAGCCGTTGCCCTCCACCGCAGTAACAGAGGAACCAGAGTTATTGGAAACATAGCTGGCCAGCACGCCGCCGAAAGCGTAGTAGGTGCCGGTAGAGCCGCCGGTGGTAAAGGTCAGGGACTTGGAATCACCTGTGCCCGCGCCCTCCTTCACAGCGGCAACCTCAACGCCCTGCTCCTCAAAATACCGGGCCGCGCCGGGGTGATAGGGCACGGAGGTCACGGAAGCGGCAAAGTTCAGGTCCAGCTCGCCGCCCTTGGCATGCTGCTCAGTAATCGCGCTGGTGTTGTTGAAAATGGTGGAGACAAAATTATATACGTCTTCCTCAGAAACATCGTCCCGGGCGATAACCACCGCGCCAACAGCCACCGTATTGGTATCTACAGAGGCCGTGGAAGCGCCGCTGTCTCCAGCACTGCTGCCGGAGTCGCCGGAGGTCTGCGCACCGCTGTCGGAGCCTGCGCCGTCAGCCTGGCCGCTGGAGCCGGAATCGCCGCCGCAGGCAGTAAGCAGGACGGTCAGCATCAGGACCACCATCAGCAAAGACAAAATTTTCTTCATCCTCAAAAATCCTCTTTTCTTCAATTTTTGCAAAACGCTTTGCACCCACTCGCATATCATACCGCAACCCCCTTCATTTTTCAAGTATTTTTCTGAAATCTTTCCCAGCTTTTTGCAAGTTTCTTCGATTCATCCTGCATTTTTGGCAAATTCATGAAACCTGGCGGCCCCATTCCTGCAAAAAGCGGTCATCCTGCCCAAACGCTGCCAGCTTCTCTCTCGCCGCGTCAGTAAACAACTTTGGATAAGTTTGGGCAGCGCTGGGGACTTTTGGACCATCCTCCGCCCGTGCCGCCCCAAAACACAAGGCAGGCAAACACCGCCATGGGGATGCTTCCGCTTTTTGCTTGTGCTGATTTCGCGGGAACGGCAAAAGCTAAGTCCGCCGGCGGAACGTGCAGAAAGGCGCTCTTCCGGCAGTTTGATGGAAAGGGGTGATTTGATTGTATGGACTTTCTCAAAGAGGAAAGCGGATGCTGCGGGGCGGGGCGGCATTCCTCCTGGCGCTGCTGCTGTGGAGTCCGCTTCCCGTCCGTGCCGCCGGGACTGTCGTGGACGATCTTCCCGCGTCCGGCACTCCCCGGATGCTGGTCCCGGTAGGTCACACGATTGGCATTAAGCTCTTCGCCCGGGGCGTGGTAGTGGTCAAGCTCACTGACGGCGGCACCCCTGCGCGGGAATGCGGCCTGCGCACTGGGGATATTATTCTGGAATGCAACGGCACCGCCGTCACCTCCTCGGAACATTTCCAGTCTCTCTTGCAGGAAAACGGAGACGGGGCAACAGACCTCCAGATCCGCCGGTCCGGGGACAGCATGACTTTATCGGTAGAACCAGAGCAGAATGAACAGGGCGTTTACTGCATCGGCGCGTGGATACGGGACAGCATGGCGGGCATCGGCACCATGACCTATTATGACCCGGCCAGCGGCGTTTTCGGTGCTCTGGGCCACGGCATTACGGACACGGACACCGCGCTGTTAATGCCTTTCTCCAATGGGTCCATCCTTCCCTCTACCGTAAAAGCGGTGAAAAAAGGGGAAGCTGGAGCCGCTGGAGAGCTGCGCGGGGATTTTGATTTGTCCAGCCAGTTGGGGGAGCTCTATTCCAACACTTCCAGCGGCATTTTTGGCACCATGGATGAACCGGTCTCCCAGGGAGCGGCCCTGCCCGTGGGGAGCGCCCATCCCGGCCCGGCTGTGATTCGTTCCAACGTCCGGGGCGACGAGGTGCAGGAATACCCCATTGAAATCCTGAGCGTGACAGACAACGCCTCTGACGGACGGGATATGGTGCTGTCCGTCACGGACCCGGCGCTGATTGAAGCTACCGGCGGCATCGTACAGGGCATGAGCGGCAGTCCTATTCTCCAGGACGGAAAATTTGTAGGGGCAGTCACCCACGTCCTTCTGAGCGACCCGACAAAAGGATATGGCATTTTCATTGACACCATGCTGGAAGCCGCCGGGAAATAAGGAAAAGGAGGGGGACGCAGCAATCCCCCTCTTTTTCTCACAGGTCCTTGATCCGCATTTTCTCCACCTGGTCCCGGACCCGCTGCTTTTCCCGTACCGCCCAGTAAACTGCCAGCAGCACCAGCGTTGGGACATTCCCCGTCAGCAGAGCCATCAGCACTGCCAGCACGTTCTGGGACACGCTTCCGGTATCCCTGATGTTCAGCACCAGCAGCAGCGCCCAGCAGAATGTCAGCAGCGGCAGCACCAGCCCCGGCCACCGGCTCTTCCGGCGGGACAGAAAGATTTGCAGCACCACGCCTCCCACCAGCAGCATCAGAAAAACCGTCAGGACCCCAATCAGCATTTTAGATACAATAGCCATATATTCAGCCTCCTTTTTTTGTCTCACGGTACGCCTCAATCAAGAGCTTCGCCGTGTCAAAATCCAGCTTGTCATCCACCGCCAGCCGCTTCACCAGCGACACATAAGGATCTGCCTCCGCCTGCTCCGTCAACTGGATCTTCTGAATCAGCCGGTCCAGCCGGAGCCGCACGGTGGGGTAACTCACGCCGTACTGCGCCGCCGCCTCCTTCAGAGACCCGGACGCCAGCAGGAATTTTTTGATGAAGGCCATATCCGCCTCATCCATCTCCGCCATCCATACCGGAACCGTTTTCATTTCCCCGCCCCCTTTTATATTATTAAGTATATTCTTTAATATTATAAAAGTCAAGTTTTATTTTTATCTTATATAAAATTTAACAAAAGCCAGAGAAGCGCCTCCTCCAGACGGCGTCCAGAGGAGGCGTTTCCCCGCTCACATGATATGCTCTTCACAGAAATTGTCCACGACCCGGAATCCCATGTCCCCCGGGTCCGCAACACGGAATTTCGCCACGGTGACAGGGTCAAAGGCGGGACACAACCGCTTTTCCGGCTCCAGACGCAGGTTAGGCGTCCGGTCCGGCGTTTTTCCATTGATGGCTCTGTGATTTTCCGCCATGTTCATCACCCCGACGTCAGTATGCCCCGGGACGGGACAGGCTACACCCGGCGGTTTCTGGCGGGAGCGGTCAAATCTGGTTCATCAGACGGATGCCCGCCGTCTTGTCCCCGGCGATAATCAAATGCGCGTCCGCCTGGAACCGGTAGTCCGGACTCAGCAAAGGCTCCACCTCGTCTCCGTCCTTCACGCCCAGGATGTTCACATTGTACCGGCGGCGTACATCCATCTCAGCCACAGTCTTCCCCACCCAGGTTTCCGGCGTCTCCATTTCAAGGACCGCAAACTTCGGCGTCAGTTCAAAATAGTCAAAGGCGTTCCTGGCGGAAAAGCGGGTTGCCACGCGGTACGCCATATCCATTTCCGTATGCACCACATGATCTGCGCCAATCTTCCGCAGGAACTTGATTTGCCGCTCCTGATCCGCCCGGGCCACGACACATTTCGCCCCCAGGTCCTTCAAAGCGGCGGTGGCCTCCAGGGAACTCTGAAAGTCGTCCCGCACACAGACAAAGCACACGTCGAAATTCCGCACCCCCAGGGAGGCCAGCACCTGCTCATCCTGGCAGTCTCCCACACAGGCGGCGGTGGCCTGTCCAGCGATGCGGGCCACCCGTTCCTCCTCCTTGTCCAGTACCATGACCTCATTGCCCAGCTCCAGCAGCCGGGCCGTAAGGTTCCGCCCAAACCGTCCCAGGCCAATCACTAAAAACGATTTCATTTTCCGCCTCCTGATTCTCCGCACAACCGCAGCACGCGCACCCTATACATTTCGTTATTTCGCAATAATATGATACAATATTCAATCAGCCAATCAGAATTTTCTCTGGTACATTCCGGCACTTTGGCTGAGGGCGGTCTCTGGTGACTGCCATGGCCACCGACATGCTCCCCACCCGGCCAGAGAACATCAGCAACAGAATCGTCCACTGCGACAGCGCCGGAAGAGATGCTGTGATCCCCCGTGACAGCCCCACAGTGCCGATGGCCGAAACCGCCTCGAAAAGCGCGTCGTCCAAAGCGATGCCCTCCACACACAGCACCATGCACCCCGCTAAACACGCCATAAGATACAAGCTGACCGAGGAATAGGCCTTGTGGATGGTCTCCCCGTCCAGCCGCCGCTGGAAGACATTCACATCCTCCTGCCGCCGGACCCGCGCCAGAGAGCTGAGGAGCAGAACAGACAGGGTATTGACCTTCACACCGCCGCCCGTAGAACCGGAACCCGCCCCGATAAACATAAGCACCAGCATCAAAAGGGTGCTGCTCTGACTCAGTGCCGCCTGATCCACCGTAGCAAAGCCAGCCGTCCGGGCCGTCACCGACTGAAACGCCGCCATCAGGCCCTTCTGAAAGCCGGAGGCCCCGGAAAAGGCATGGTCCCTCTCCAGGAGGTAGAACGCCGCCGCCCCTCCCGCATACAGAGCCAGCGTGAAGACCGTTACCAGCTTTGAATGCAGCCGCCAGCGCCGGAATTGAAGGCGATGGGTCAGCAGGTCGTCCCAAACCAGGAAGCCCAAGCCGCCGCAGATAATCAGCGCCATGACCGTCAGGTTCACCAAAGGGGACCCCGCCGCCGAAGCCAGAGAATCCCCGGTTCCAAAAAGGTCAAACCCTGCGTTGCAGAAGGCGGATATGCTGTGAAACACGGCCATCCACAGTCCCCGCCCCAAACCATACCGCGGGCAGAACCAAAACGACAGAAGCAGGACTCCCGCTCCCTCGCAAGCCGCCGTAACCGCCAGCGCCCGCCGCGTCAAACGGACCACGCCCCCAAGCTGGAGCGCTCCTACGGTGTCCATCAGCACAGCCCGCCGGTGAAGCCCCACCCGCCGCCGCAGCAGCAGGGAAACCAAAATGGAGACCGTCATAAACCCCAGTCCCCCCACCTGAATCAAAAGCAGAATGACCCCCTGTCCAAAAGGGGAAAATCGGGTGGCGGTATCATACAGCGCCAGACCCGTCACACAGGAAGCCGAAGCCGCCGTAAACAGCGCGTCCGCAAAAGGAACCGCCTCTCCCGTCCGGGAAGCCCAAGGCAGGGCCAGCAACACGCCTCCGCAGAAAATCAAAACCGCAAAGCCGGCCATCAGGGTCTGGACCGCATTCAAACGCATACGCATAAACATCATACCTCCGGGGGCGAAACAAGGCCGATCCGATTTCATACTCGCGGCATAGGGGTTTTTCCAATGATACCCGCCGCGCTCCTCTGACCATACCACAAATCCTGGAAAACCGCAACCCTTTCTCCGGCATCTATAAAAAGTTCCGGCGCAGCTCTTCACCACGCCGGAACTTCTTTAAGCGTTGACTTCCATGCCAAGC
>CAOJHG010000008.1 GCA_948435975.1 uncultured Oscillibacter sp.
ATGTCGTTGACGCACATGGCCACGCAGTCGATGCCGATGGTGTCGTGCTTGTTCAGGAGCTGGGCGAGGCGCAGCTTAGTACCTACGCCGTCAGTGCCGGAGACGAAGATGGGTTCCTTCATCCCCGAGAGGTCCGGCGCGAACAGCCCGCCAAAGCCCCCGATGCCGGAGACCACGCCGGGAATTTTTGTCCGCTCCACAAAGGGCTTCATCAGGCGTACGCCCTCATATCCCGCCTGGATATCTACACCTGCGGCGGCGTAGGCTTCGGAATGGGAGTCTTTCATAAAGAACCTCCGTTTCTCTTTTCAAAATTGGAAATCCGGGATGCAGGAATCATTCCTTTCCCGTCCAGCAGTAGGTGCAGACCTTTTCCCGGTCAATGCCGATGGCTTCCAGAAGTCCATCCAGAGACTGGTAGCCCAGGGAGTCAAAGCCCATTTCCTCGCAGATGGCCTTCAGCATACACTGCCCGCGCTCGGTGGAGGCGTCGGCGTACTCGTCCAGGTGCTCCTGTCCGTCCTCTCCCTCCAGCTTCTGAATGACCGTCCGGCTGAGCAGCTCCATTTCGGAATTGCTGCGGGAGAAATTCAGGAACTTGCACCCATACATCAGCGGCGGACAGGCGGACCGCATGTGGACTTCCTTGGCGCCGGATTCGCAGAGAAATTCCACCGTCTCCCGGAGCTGCGTGCCCCGAACAATAGAATCATCCACAAACAGAAGCTTCTTGCCCTCAATCAGCTCCGGTACGGGGATCTGCTTCATCTTCGCAATCTGGTTGCGCACATCCTGGTTAGCGGGCATAAAGGACCGGGGCCAGGTGGGGGTATATTTCACGAAGGGCCGGGCGAAGGGCTTGCCGCTCTGGTTCGCATAGCCGATTGCGTGGGGAACGCCGGAGTCCGGCATACCCGCCACGAAATCTACATCCGGCAGGGACCCCTTTTTCATCTCGTTCCTGGCCATGACTTCGCCGTTCCGGTAGCGCATGATCTCCACGTTCATCCCTTGATACTTGGAGTTCGGGTAGCCATAGTAGGTCCAAAGGAACGCGCAGATTCTCATTTCGTCACCCGCCGGGGCCAGCGTTTCCCAGCCATCGGCGGTGATACGCACGATTTCCCCCGGACCCAGCTCATAGGCGTCCTGATAGCCCAGCTTGTGGTAGGCAAAGGACTCGAAGGACACACAGCAGCCCTTTTCACCCTGGCCAATCAGCACCGGCAGGCGGCCCAGCCGGTCTCTTGCCGCGATGATGCCTTCCGGTGTGAGAAGGAGCATGGTCATAGAGCCCTTGATCTGCTCCTGCGCGTAGCGGATGCCGGAAATCAGACTGTCCTTCTGGCAAATCATGGAGGAGACCAGCTCGGACGTGTTCACCGCGCCGGAGCTCATTGCCATATATTGATGGCCGTGGTCTGCGAAGTACCGCTCCACCAGCTCACCGGCGTTGTTGACGATGCCAACAGTGGAAATGGCGTACAGGCCCAGGTGGGACCGCATCAGAAGGGGCTGAGGGTCCGCGTCACTGATGCAGCCGATACCCGCAGTGCCCCGGAAGGTGGACAGGTCCTTCTCAAACTTGGTCCGGAAGGGGGTGTTCTCAATGTTATGAATCTGCCGCCGGAAGCCGCTCTGCGGGTCGTAGAGGGCCATACCGCCCCGGCGGGTGCCCAGGTGGGAATGATAGTCCGTCCCGAAGAAGACATCCAGAGTCACATCCTCGTGACCAATCGCGCCGAAAAAACCGCCCATCTCAAATCGCTCCCATCATACGGCGCATTACTTCCTCGTAAGCGTCCTCCACGCCGCCCAGGTCCCGGCGGAAGCGGTCCTTGTCCAGTTTTTCGTTGGTCTTGGAATCCCAGAGACGGCAGGTGTCGGGGCTGATTTCATCGGCAAGGACAATCGTGCCGTCCTCCAAACGTCCGAACTCCAGCTTGAAATCCACCAGAGTCACGCCGCAGCCCGACCAGAAGGCCTTCAGGAAGTCGTTGACGGCGAAGGCATACTTCTTGATGGTCTCGATCTCCTCAGGAGACGCCAGCTTGAGGGCCAGGGCGTGAGAGGTGTTCAGCAGGGGGTCGCCCAAATCGTCGTTCTTGTAGGAAAATTCGATGGTGGGCTTGTCAAATACAATACCCTCCTCCACGCCGTAGCGCTTGGCAAAGGACCCGGCGGAGATGTTGCGGATAATGACCTCCAGGGGCACGATAGAGACCTTCTTCACCAGGGTTTCCCGCTCGCTCAGTTCTTCGACAAAGTGGGTGGGGACGCCGGCCTTCTCCAGCTTGGCCATGAAGCGGTTGGTCATCTGGTTGTTGATGACGCCCTTGCCGGTGATGGTGCCCTTTTTCAGGCCGTTGAAGGCGGTGGCGTCGTCCTTGTAGTCCACGATAAACAGGTTCGGGTCGTCGGTCTTGAAAACCTTCTTGGCTTTGCCCTCGTAAATCTGCTCCAGTTTCTGCATAATAAATTCCTCCTGCATTACATAAAATTCAGATTGTTTTCGAGTTTTTCCTTTTCCGCCTGAAATAAAAGGGACCATTCGGGCTTGCTATGTTTTTCACATAGTGCGATTTCGTTTGCAAGCACCTCCAGCATATCCCGCCGGCTGACCGCGTCTACAAACCGGTCCCCAGCCTGCAAGCCTTCGATCAGTTGATGCTCGCAGAAATATTGCCCGTCCTTGGACTCATACCATATCTGCGTTTCAAGCGGTCCAAAACACAAATGCTTGACGATGGCCCGCTTCCCATCCGCGCCATATTCGCTGTCCGGCGCGTCATGCAGCCATGCACCAGCCCAAAAGCCCATCTGTCTCTCCGTCAGCGGCTTTGCGGACCGCCCGAAAGCTCCGCCTGTAATTTCGCCTCTTTTTCTGCAATCTGCGCGGCCAGTTCTCTCCGTGCTTCCTCCAGCTTGTCCGCCAGCCCGTCATCTGAAACCGCTAAAATTTCAGCCGCCAGGACGGCGGCATTCCTTGCGCCGCCAATGGCAACCGCCGCAACGGGAATCCCGCTGGGCATCTGAACCGTAGACAGAAGAGAGTCCAGCCCGTCCGCAGCGCCGCCCTTCATAGGGATGCCGATGACAGGCAGGATAGAATTTCCGGCGAACGCGCCCGCCAGGTGGGCGGCCATGCCAGCGGCGCAGATCAGCACGCCGAAGCCGTTGGCCCGGGCATTTTGAGCGAACTCCGCAGCCTGGACGGGGGTGCGGTGGGCGCTGAGGATGTGGGCCTCGTAGGGAATCCCGAAGCGCTCCAACTCGGCGCAGGCGCTTTTGACCACCGGCCAATCGGAATCAGAACCCATGATAACGGCAACTTTTTTCATTGTTTACCTCCGTTTTCTCTCCCCGCAGAGCGCGGGCGTCGGCTTTTCCCCAAGGCGCTCTGTAGGAGGGCGCACAGAGGGATTACCTGTATTGTATCCAGTTCCCGGCCTGCCCGCAATTGACAAAATTGACAGTTCGCGTCCTTTTCCCCGTCCACCCTTGTCATACTATTCTCAAAGTTTGGAGAAGAAACGGCACCTGGAATATCTTACTTTATTTCTTCCAGTCCTTTCAAACGGAGAATCCAGGCGTCAGGAATGTCCTGGGCGATGATCTGGCGGTTGAGGCTGAACCAGCTTCTGCACTTATCCAGAATGATGGCGTCGGCGGTGACGATGTTTCCCAGGCGGGAAAGCTGGCCGTCTACGCTGGGATGCAGTTCTGCCTGGACTTCTACGGCGTGTTCCTCCGCTTTTTCCAGCAGCAGGACCCGGAGGCGTCCGGAGTTGGAGACCTGCTGGTCCAGAAGGAAGCGGGCGCGTTTGACCTTGAGCCTGTCCAGGTGGGAGAGGAGCAGGCCGGCGGCCATGACGGTCTTATCAACGATGCGGTACGTTCCCCGGAGGCCCGCCAGGTCCCGGATGGTCCCGTCCATGCCCTCCAGAAGCAGAGAGCCGGACAGCGCCACTTCCAGCGTAATTATCGTGTTGAAGCCGTCCAGGGTCAGTTCCTCCGGAGCCTGGAAAAGCTCTTTCCGGCGGCGTTCCTCCAAGGCGGCGGAGGGAGAGGTGATGCGGGCCAAGGCGAGGCGCTGGCGTTCAGAAAGAAGGTGGTGGTTGCCGATGAAGGTAGAGGCGGATTTGGTATCGTAGCCCCGGTTCAGGAGAAAGCAGAGCTCCTGAGCGGCGGCCGTGAGCTTTCCGATGGACGCCGGGCCGAATTCGGTCTTGTCTTTTGGGAGAAAGCCCCGCTTCACAGTCTCCATGGTAAAATCCCCCTTCCCTTCTTGCGAAGCCCCATTTTTGTACTCAGTTTACCACATGAGAACGCCTTTTGCAATCGGAAGCCTCTCTTTTCTTGAAGCTGATGTTTTCTTTTAAGGGAATCCAGTCCCTGTGAGCGGAATCACTCCCCCTTCCGTGCTGGTGAAGGCTGTCAATGGAAAGAATATGTATTTGGATAAGTTGAACAAAAACGGACCTGACCTGGAAGCGGGACATCCTTCAATCCTCTCTTGCTTTTTTCCTGAAAGCGCCTATAATAAAGTTTATCTGTTCAGAAAGGATATTTGCCGCCTTGAAACTACGCCTGCCAAAGATCCGCCTTTCCCTGCCGCTCACGCTTGCCGCCTCCGTCCTTCTTACCGGCGGTATCACGCTCCTTGCCCTCTGGTGCCAGCCAAACGCTTTCCGCACGGTCCTATCCGGCTTTCTCCATCAGCCGCTCTTGATCGTCCTCAACGCTCTGCCAATTGGGCTCCTGGTGCTGGCGGGGGCGTTCCTGTTCCGCAACGTCTTCTACAGCGCCGCCCTGGTGAATCTGATTGCCTGCGGCCTCTCTATCGCAAACCGCATCAAGATCGAGGTCCGTGACGAGCCTGTATTCCCCCGCGATTTCGCTCTCTTGAAGGAAGCTGGCAGCGCCCTGAGCAGCTATGATATCAACTACCCCGGGCACGTCATTGCCGCCGTAATCCTGCTCACCCTGCTGCTCCTCCTGGCGGGCCTTTTCGCAGGCTGTAAGCCCCTTCAGCCCCTTCCTGTTCACGAGTGGCTTGCCCGGCTCCTGGGCGCCGCCGGGTGCCTGGCGGTCCTCGCTGCCCTCATTTTCACGGTCTATGCCTCCAATGGCCTTTACAACTCCTTCCGCGTCAGCAACGCCTATTATATTCCCTCTGTCTTCAACGAGCTGGGCTTCCCCTACTGCTTCTGCCACCAGTTCACCACCTATCCCATTGACCGGCCTGACGGCTTCAGCAAATCAGAAGCGGCTTCCTGGGAAACTGGAGACGTTTCCGGACAGGGCGCGGAAGTCAGCGTTGTCATGGTCATGAACGAGGCGTTTTCCGACATCACCGACGTTCCCGTTTTCACCTATGACGCCGCAAGTGACCCTCTCCCCAATCTTCACGCTCTGCGGCAGGACCCGCACGCCCTCTCCGGCCATATGGTTGTCCCTGGATTTGCCGGAGGCACCGCCAATACAGAATTTGACGTACTCACAGGGATGCAGACCAACGCGCTTTCTGAGTCCACCAGCTCCGCTTTCCGCGTGGTCAACCGGAATCTGGACAGTCTCTTCCGGGTCTTTGCCGCCGATGGATACCAGACCGCCTATTTCCACCCTGGCGACAATTGGTTCTATAACCGGGAAAACGTGTACCGCTGGCTGGGGGCGGAAAAGACCCTCTTCGCCAATGAGATGGAAAACATGGAGTACAAGGGCCGCTGGGTCACGGATGACTATCTGGCAGGGCAGATCGAAAACGCCTTTGCCGCTGCGGACGGGGCCCCGCTGTTCCATTTTTCCACCACCATCCAAAACCATATGTCCTACACCGCTGACAAGTACGGAGATGATTACGATTTCCCGCCAGTGCAGGCCGCCGCCCCAATGTCCGGGGAAGTGGAAACCCTGCTGAAAGTTTATATCGAGGGCGCCCGGGACGCCGACGACATGCTGGGCCGCCTTCAACGGTATTTTGCCGCACAGGAGGAACCAGTAGTGCTGGTTTTCTGGGGAGACCACCTGCCCTATTTGGGAGACAACCGTCTTGCCTACGCAGAGCTTGGCCTGGACGCCGCCGGAGAGGACGGCGTGCGGGAAGACCCCTTCTCTCCCTTCAAAACACCCTATATCATCTGGGCCAACGATGCGGCGGCGGAAGCCCTGGACTGGGAAAACGCCGTCAAGGCCTTGGCTCTGCCGGAAACCCTCTCGGCCAGCTTTTTTGGCGCGGCGGTGCTGGAGCTGACAGGACGCGGTGAGAGCAGTCCTTGGTTCGCGTTTCTGAACCAGCTTCGGCGGGAGGTCCCGGTTGTCCAGCGTACAGATTTCCAATTGTCCGACGGTACTGTGACCGCCGGGCTGGACGCGGGACAGACGGCCTTGATGCAGAAGTGGCGGCGCTGGAGCTACTACAAGCTCTGCTATAAGGATATCCCATGACCAGCCGCCAAATGGCCCTTTGCGGGGTCCTGTCCGCGCTGGCGGTTACGGCTCTGCTGCTGTGCGGACTGATGCCTGCCGCCACCTTCTGCGGTCCGCTGCTGGCGATGGCGGCGCTGCTTCCCGTGCTGGAGGAGTGCGGACCCAAAGCCGCCGGGACCGCTTATGCCGCCGCAGCGCTGCTGGGTCTGCTCCTGACGGCGGACCGGGAAGCGGCGCTGGTGTACTTGTTCTTCGGCTGGTATCCTGTTCTAAGGCCCCGGATCGCGGTCATATCTTCTCAAGGACGGCGGATATTGACGAAGCTGGCGGTTTGCAGCGGCACGGCTTTCCTTCTGTATGGATTGGCAATGGGGGCGCTGGGCCTGCCGCCGGACCTGGGAGGCCCTGGGCTGAACGCTGTGCTGCTGCTTCTGGGGAACGCGGTATTCCTCATGATGGATTTTGCCCTTGCGCGGCTGACCGTCCTGTGGCGGCGGAAGCTGCGGCGGCAGTTTTTCCGTGGAGATTGAGTATGGAACATGCAGAGGGGAAGATTCCTCTGTGCCCCCTGGATTCTAAAATGAGGTGATTATGATATGAAAACCGGTCTGGTCCTGGAGGGAGGGGCCCTGCGGACGATTTTTTCCTCCGGCGTGTGTGATGCGTTCCTGGACAGCGGCCTGCCCCTGCCGGATTACACCATCGGCGTCTCTGCCGGAATTGCCTATGGCGTCAGCTATTTGTCCCGCCAAAGCCGCAGGAACCTACAGTTAGTGACCCGCTTTGCCAACGACCACCGCTACATGGGCTGGCGGAACCTGGCGAATCCCCGGAACCGCTCATATTTCGGCCTGCGGTTCGCCTATGACACCATCCCCAACGAACTGCTTCCGTTCAACTACGACGCCTTTGAAGCCTATCCCGGCGAAGTGGAGGCGGTCGTGACCAACCTGGACACCGGGAAGGCGGACTATCTGCCCGTGCCCCGGCGGACCAACTGGAACACGCTCCTGCAAGCTACCTGTGCCATCCCGCTGATGTTCCCCATTATCCGGCTGAACGGCGTGCCCTGTCTCGACGGCGGCTGCTCCGACGCTATCCCCTGGAAGCGGGCCATGGAGGTGGGCTGTGACCGGGTGGTGGTCATTCTGACGCGGGAGCGGGATTATATAAAGAAACCAGACCGCACCCTGAGGGTATTTGCCAGGATATTCCGAAAGTATCCCAATTTTGTGGACACCCTCCGCCGGCGAACGGACGCTTACAACGCCTGCCGTGAAGAGCTGTTCGCCCTGGAGCGGGAAGGGAAGGCGGTCGTAATCGCGCCGGAAGACACCCTGGGATGCTCCCGGACGGAGAAGGACCTGGATAAGCTCCGGGCGCTGTGGCAGGAAGGGTATTTTGCCGGACGGCGCGCTTTGGCTCAGGTGCAGGATTTTTGGACAGAATAAAACACCAGCGGAGGGCAGAAATGTACCCTCCGCTGTTATATTGCCCTGTCGTTCAGCCCATGTGCCGCTTGAACCAGTCTTTTCCGTCTGTGAAGCGGGAGACGATATAGCATACCACATAGTCTCCGGCGGCGTTAATCATGGTTGCCGGAGGATCTACCAGGTTGCCGATGGTCACCAGGATAGGGAAAGCCAGCTCCATTTGCTGGGGAAAGAAAATAGAGCAGATGATGTACTCACCGATGTACCCGCCGCCTGGCACGCCGCTCATGCCCACAGAGCTGAGGACTGCCACCAGCACCACCGGAATCAGCATCCCGAGATGGAGCTTCTGCCCAAACACGCCCATGACGAACGCAATCTTCAGCACACAGGAAAAGCAGGAACCGTCCATGTGCATCGTAGCTCCCAGAGGAAGCACCATATCGCTGACATCTTTTGAAATGCCGGTGGCCTCCGCCTCCTCCATATTGGTGGGGATCGTCGCAACGGAGGAGCAGGTCCCCAGAGAAACCACGGCGGGCTTGGTGATGTGCCGGAACATCGCCGTCACAGCCCCCGGCCCGCCTCCGAACCAGGCAAACAGGGGCCACGCCGTAAAGATGTACACGAAGCAGAGGGGATAATACACCGCCAGCGCCCGGCCGTAAGACTCGGTGATCTGGGGGCCGTAAGCTGCCACCAGGTCCGCGAAGAATCCGAAAAAGGCAATGGGGGCATAGTAAGTGACGAGCTTCACGAAACGCAGCATGACGGCGGCCAGGTCGTCCAGAAAGCGGCCCACAGGCGTCTCTTTTCCGCCGTTGAGGTTCACCGCAAAGCCGAACAGCAGGGAGAAGACGATCAGCGGCAGCATGGCCCGACGGCTCAGCAGGCCCACGAAGTCCTCAGCGGTAAAGAAGTTCACAATCAGCTCGGGAATGGTGGCGTAGCTTCCGACCTCTTCCGCCGGGATTTCGCTCCAGGCACTGAGGACCGGGGGGAAAGCGGTCATGAGCAGGAACATGATGACCGCCGCAATGGCCCCGGTGACGACGAAGGTCCCCACGGTCACGCCCATGATCTTCCCGGCCCGCTTCCGGCTCTGCATACTGGCGACGGCGCTGGAGATGGAAGCAAATACCATGGGCACCACGATGCAGAACATCATATTGATAAATACCGTGCCCAGGGGCTTGAGGATGGACGCGCCGGGGCTGATGAGCTGGCCATCCGCGCCCTTCACCACAGGGAAGCGCCAGCCCACGACAGCGCCCAGGATCATAGCGGCCAGCATAACGGCCAGGAACGCATAGTTTCCAGCGGCGGATCTCTTTTCCATAATTTCCCTCCATTTTTCCGGCAGGCTGTTTGGCGCTTACTGCATCAATTCCGGAAGCTCCTCGTCGAAGACTTCTCCCTCAGCAACAATGTTGGTGGGGCCGGTGAGATAGAGATGCTTGATGCGGCTGTTGTTCCGTACAGCGTCAATGATGAGCGTCCCGCCAGTCATTTCCGCACGGACGCCGCAGCCGCTCACCTTTCCCTGAAGCGTCAGCACCGTTACTACAGAGCCGGTGCCCGTCCCGCAGGCATAGGTAAAATCTTCTACGCCGCGCTCAAAGGTCCGCTCGTAAATGGCGTCCTCTCCAATGATCTCGTAAAAGTTCACGTTGGCTCCCTTGGGGAATGCGGGGTGCCAGCGGAGCTTCCGGCCCAGCTCCCTCAGCTCATGCTCGCCGGCCTGCCGCAGATTGGCGTATGGGATGACCGCGTGGGGCAGGCCGGGGGTCCCCAGCTCCACGTAAGAGCAGGCATAGCGCACGCCGTCCACTTCTACAGCGGAGTCGAGCTGTACAGTGGTGGGGTCGTTGAGGCGGACGCGGTAGAGACGGCGGTCGATGCGCTGCCCGGTTACGGTGCCGGAATCGGTTTCCACGGCCTGCGTTTCTCCGGCCAATCCCGTTTCATATCCATACCGGCAGATACAGCGGGCGCCGTTTCCGCACATCTCGCCCACGCTGCCGTCGGCGTTATAGAAGAGCATTCGGAAATCTCCGCCCTGGCTGGGAGCTTCCACCACCATCAGGCCGTCCGCCCCAATGGACAACCGCCGTTCGCAGAGGGTCCGGGCGATTTGCGGGAAGGCTTCCAGAGGCAGGCGTTCTTCCAGGTTGTTCAAGATGATGAAGTCGTTCCCGGCGCCGTTCATCTTCCAGAATTTCATGCAGACGCCTCCTTTCTCCTCTATTATAGCCGCTCGAAAAGCAAATGAATACATAGAAAGGTGCTGATTACCTTGCAAAAAATGCTCTTAGGCGGGGCCTCTTGATTTCGGCGGGGAAACCCAGTATGATTAGGACAAAAAGTGTGAAAGGAGGCGTTCGCTGTGCCGCGGAAAAACAGCCGCAACACAAAAGGCCGCATCATCTCCGCCGCCTGGAAGCTCTTCTATGAGCAGGGCTATGAGGATACGACCATTGAGGATATTGTGTTTGAATCTGAAACTTCCAAGGGGTCCTTTTACCACTATTTCGACGGGAAGGATGCGCTTTTAGGGACCTTGGCCTATGTCTTTGACGAAAAGTACGAGGAGCTGAAAGAGACCATGACCCCCGCTCAGAACGCCATGGAAAAGCTGGTCTACCTCAACCACGAGCTCTTTGCCATGATAGACGGCGGAATCTCCCTGGACCTGCTGGCCCGCCTGCTCTCAACCCAGCTATTGGCACGGGGGGAAAAGCATCTCCTGGACCGGAACCGCACCTACTTTAAGCTCCTCCGTCAGATTGTCGCCGAGGGCCAGCGCACAGGGCAGCTCCGGGAGGACATGACCAGCAACGAGATCGTGAAAGCCTACGCCCTCTGGGAACGGGCCCTGCTCTATGACTGGTGTCTCTGCGGTGGGGAATACTCCCTGGTCTCTTATACAGACAAAGTAACTCCGATGTTCCTGGAGAGCTACCGGGCGCAGGTCTGAGAAAAAATTTATTTTATAGTTAAACAGCATTCTAGTGATTCATTCTGGAGAAAATGACTGAAATTAAAAGATTTTATTCAGATTGGACAAATATAGTTTTAGAAAAAGTCTATACTTCGTTCTGTATTTTGTTCTTGTTTCCGTTGTGGTATGATGGCAGGCGCTGGCAAGAAATCATATCAAAAGGAGAGAGAACATGACTTCCGCACAAATCTGTATTATCCTGGCAATCGCCGCCTACCTCATCGCCATGGTGGGCGTGGGCGTCTATTTCAGCCGTTCCGGAGGCGAGTCCTCCAGTGATTTTTTCCTGGGCGGCCGCCGTTTGGGTCCTGTCGTCACCGCCATGAGCGCCGAGGCGTCCGATATGAGCAGTTACCTTCTGATGGGTCTGCCTGGACTGGCGTACTTATGCGGCGTGGCTGAGGTGGGCTGGACGGTCATCGGCCTGGCGGCGGGCACCTACCTGAACTGGCTGATTGTTGCCAAACGCCTGCGCCGCTATTCCGCCGTCACTGGGGCCATCACCATTCCTGACTTTTTCTCCCGCCGCTACGGGGACCAGAGGCACATCCTGGCCTGCATCGCGGCGGCTGTCATTCTGATTTTTTTCATCCCTTACACGGCTTCCGGGTTTAAGGCGGTGGGAACTCTCTTCAACAGCCTCCTGGGTGTAGACTACCATGCCGCTATGATTGCTGGCGCGTTGGTTATTATTGGCTATACGGTGCTGGGCGGCTTCCTGGCAGTCTCTACCACGGACTTGATTCAGAGCGTCGTCATGTCCATCGCCCTTTTGGTCATCATCGTTTACGGCGTTCAGGCGGCGGGCGGATGGGACGCGGTGGCGGCGAACGCTTCCGCGCTTCCGGGGTATCTGAACCTTACCCAAGGCTATGACCGCGCCGCCGGTGAAGCCGCATCCTTTGGCTTTCTGAGCATCGTCTCGACCCTGGCGTGGGGGCTGGGCTACTTTGGAATGCCTCACATTTTGCTGCGCTTCATGGCTATCGAGGATGAGGAAAAGCTGAAGGTCTCCCGCCGGATCGCCTCAGTGTGGGTGGTCATTTCCATGGCGGCGGCGATTTTGATTGGTATTGTGGGCTATGCCGTTTCTGCGGCTGGGGGGATTCCCTTCCTGACTACCAGCGCGGAGTCCGAAACGGTTGTGATTGCCCTGTCTAATCTTATGAGCGGAAGCGGAGCCGTCCTGGCTCTGGTGGCAGGCGTGATTCTGGCGGGCATCCTGGCGGCTACCATGTCCACCGCCGATTCCCAACTGCTGACCGCCGCATCCAGTGTTTCCCAGAACCTTCTGGAAGAGTTCCTGGGGGTCAAGATGAGCAGAAGGGCCTCTATGCTGGCCGCACGTGGCACCGTTGTGGCGATTGCGGTGATCGGCGTAGCCCTGGCCTGGAATCCGGACAGCTCTGTATTTCGAGTGGTGTCCTTTGCCTGGGCGGGCTTCGGCGGAGCGTTTGGGCCGGTGGTGCTGTTCGCCTTGTTCTGGAGGCGCTCCAATATGCAGGGGGCGCTGGCAGGCATGGTCGCGGGAGGCGTGACAGTGTTTGTGTGGAAGTTCTTGATTGCTCCCAGGGGCGGCGTATGGGCCATTTATGAGCTGCTGCCGGCGTTCCTTGTGGGCTGTGCGGCGATTGCGGCGGTGAGCCTGATGACCGCAGAGCCTGCCCGGGAGATCACGGATACGTTTGACCAGGTGCGCGGGTGACACAAAATTATGCCTTTCAAATCAACCTGAGAAGTGCGGTGGCTGGCTTGGCCGCCGTACTTTTCTGTAGGCGGATTTTGGGGAGAGTTCTTATTCTTTCTTCTCTATTCCGCCGCAAATGTGTTATACTAGCTGGAGACAGAAATGCGCAAGGAGGGCAAGACATGGATTGCGGACATTGCGGGGGATGCTGTTCCCCCCATGGAGGCTGCGGCGAGACCTTGGCGCTGACAGCGGAGGAGCTGGCTATGCTGAGGCGTTTTGCCCAGATACCCTTCCTTCCTATGGCTGGGAAGTCCCCGGAAGAGGCTCCGGTCTTCCTGGAAGACGGCGAAGCTCTGGCGGAGGCTGATGGGACTGCGCTCCTGGGGCTTGCGGGGAAGGGGCTGATTCGGCTGGACTGGGATATCCCTCTTTCCAACTTTGGCTATGAGGCTTACAAGGATTACCCTTTTCATGGAAGCATGGCGCTTACGGCGCGGGGACTGGCGGCGGTGGAGCTGCTGGAAATTCAAGGGATTGAGGAGTGAAAGCGGTATGACAGACGCATTTTCCCGCACCGCCCTCCTGCTGGGGGAAGCGGGCGCGGCACGTCTCCAGCGGGCGCGGGTGGCGGTGTTTGGCTTGGGCGGCGTGGGCGGCTGGGCGGCGGAAGCTCTGGCCCGCAGCGGTATAGGCGCTTTGGACTTGATTGACGACGACAAGATCGCCTTGTCCAATCTGAACCGGCAGATTTTCGCGCTCACGTCCACTGTAGGGCAGGACAAGGCGGACGCGGCAAGGGCAAGGCTCCTGGACATCAACCCGGCGGCGGATATCCGAGCCTATAAGGTGTTTTACGGCCCCCGGACCGCCGGACAGTTTGATTTTACCCAATATGACTACATCATTGACGCTATCGACACCGTTACCGCGAAGCTGGAGCTGGTCCAGCAGGCTCAGGCGGCTGGAACGCCTATAATCAGTTCCATGGGCACCGGGAACAAGCTGGACCCCGCTGCGCTGAGGATAGCGGATATCTATGAAACCGCGGTCTGTCCTCTGGCGCGGGTCATGCGGAAGGAGCTGAGACGGCGGGGCGTCCGGTCGCTGAAGGTTGCGTATTCCCAAGAGGAGCCGCGTAAGCCGAGAAAGGAAATCATGCTTCCCCAAGAGGCGGAACCGGACCGGGATGGAACGCCCAGCCGGAGGCCTGTGCCGGGAAGCTGTGCGTTTGTACCCCCGGCGGCGGGCCTGCTGATTGCCAGCGAGGTTGTGAAGGACCTGATTGAGAGCCCTTGAATGGAGGCTTTGCCGTTTTCGTATATCGGAAATTGTGGGAAATAGTATTAAAAATTTCAATTCTATATTGACAATATTTTCGTTCTATAATAATATTGATGAAAAGGAGTTGATTACATGCCGAAGACTATTTCTGAATGCCCTTCTTGTGGAGGAAAATTGAATATTGCAGTTTTGCGCTGTTCCGCCTGTGGAATGGAGCTGCACAACGAGTTTCAGCGAAGCTCTTTTGATTCGTTAACTGCTGAACAGACAGAGTTTCTTATTTCTTTTTTAAGGCAGCGCGGCAATATGAGTTCCCTGCAAGCAGAACTTGGAATTTCCTACCCTGCTGCAAAGAAGAAATTAGATGACCTGCTGACAGCGCTGCAGTTAACAGGCAACACGCCGCAAATAGGGAAAAACGAGGTAGTTATTGATATGTCAAACTGGTCTGCTCCCCCAAATAGTACGAAGCCATCAGATATTATTAAACGAATGCTTATAGAACACAACGGGAGGACGATTGTACATACTGCGCAAGGACTCCCCTGCGAGGTTCAGATCGCTCCAGATGGGGTTTCATTCCTTAGTAATAAACTTCCTAACTTCCCATATCGGTATGAAGTTTTTGATGTGATCGTTGACCTTTTGATTTCCCAAGGAGGACGTGCGAGAAAGGGAAATGGGCGCAACTTCAAATTGGGAGAACCAAATTGCGATGAAACAACAGTTGTTGGAGCTATCGCTTATAACTATGCCCATAAAGAGACAGGAACATCAGTTTTTGATCCTGTATTTGTATTAGCTGCGATTTTGGAATGGGCTGGAATTGTAAGCAATGAGCGCGGAGAACTCGTTTTAACAGCGGCATATCAGGAAATGCTCCGCTCTGCTGATAAAAATGGGCGGCAAGCCAGTGTTCCTGACGGATTGGCCTGCGGCGGCACACAGAAATAAACCTTGTAAGCATAAAAGAAAAAGTACCCTCCCGGCTCAGAACGGAGTGGGTACTTTTTTCATAGAAAATCAGGGCTGGTACTGGCACGCCGCAAGGTCAACGGCGTCATCTGAAAGGAACGACACGCCCTCTGCTTCCAGCAAAGCCCGCTGGCCTCCGGGACCGTGGGTGTCGAACGCCGCCTTAGTCCTGCCATACTGGTCCACAACCCGGTGGCAGGGTACGGAATCATCCCGACAGGAGGCCATTGCGTTTCCCACAATGATTGGCGTACTGGGCCGTCCGATCATCTGGGCAATCTGCTTGTAGGTCATCACCTTCCCGGCGGGAATGCGGCGCACAATGTCGTATATGGCGGCAAAAACCTTTCCCTTTTCCGGCTTCTCTCTCTGGAGGGCCGGAGACTGTACTTCCTGAATCTGGTATAGGTCCGTCCGCCGCGCCGAGAGAATGGGGAGCTGACAGCGCACCGCGTCCAGGCGGCTCAGGTCCAGCACGGCGTATAGTATGGTCTCTTCCCCTCCGGCGCGGCACAGGATGTTCCCCCAAGGGTCCACAGCGATGGAATTGCCATAAGCAACATAGGGGGCGCTCTCGTCCCGCGCAGGGGAAACGCCCACAGTGAAGCACTGGTTGTCTATGGCCCGCTGGCGGAAAAGCAATTCCCAGTGGGCGGGCCCGGTGGTCATGTTGAAGGCGGCGGGGACGAAGATGCACTTGGCCCCCCGGAGACACATGCACCGCGCCAGCTC
>CAOJHG010000009.1 GCA_948435975.1 uncultured Oscillibacter sp.
GCATATCAGGAACTCACTCGGACCGCTGATGATCCGAAAAAGATTCATCGCATAGAACCAACTCTACGAGTTGTACGCAGAAGTCTTCCCTGCTCTGAGCGAGGTCTTCTACTCTTCCATTTACACCGCCGCCTTTCCTCCGCAGTTCACACGCAGGACAGAAAAAGCGTTGGAGTATTACCGGCATTATCTCTTGTTCTTGCAGTCGGAGTTCCTGAAGCTTATCGAGTTCTGTCTGGACAAAAGCTATCGGCCAGAAGTACTCGCCCGGTTGTATCCGTCGGAGCGTTACAGCCTCTGGTGTAAGATCAAAGGCGTTTCCGCCTGCCACAAGCGGCAGGAAACCTTTCAGCCGGATTCCTACGATCCCCGTGGCACGCAAATGCCATTTGGCGCTGACCTTAATAAAATGGACATCGACCAAGAAATTATCCTGACCTCTGAGCAGAAGTCATTTTGTGAGGAACACGGTCTGCCGGAGTATGAGCTGGAGCTCTGTTACAAAATTCCCTGCTTCATTTCCTCCAGCTATACCTGTAACAACCTGCGGGATATGCTGTATCTGGAATTCACAAAAATCCTAGAGGCCGGACAGGAGTTTCAAAAATGCAGACGCTGCGGGAAATATTTCATCGTCAAGGGCAACTACCACGGGGCCTACTGTGACCGTATCGCGGATGGAGAACACCGTACCTGCCAGCAGTTGGCGGCGCAGGAAGCATGCCGAATCGGAAAAGAAAAAACAGTTCAAATACCAGTTCTTTGTAAACATACGAAACAGGTCAATTTTTGATTTCCCATCTTGCCTTTATACGTTTTTTTGCTTATACTTAATATACTCATACACGTTTGCCATTTTATCAGGGAGGTGCCAAATGAATCCCAAAATACAACCCCATCAACGCAGCACCTCCCCATCTGCCGGAACAACCATATCCAGCCGCCTGCTGATCTGTTTCCTGGCCAGTACTCTGATCCCCTCTATTTTAATTACAAGTCTGCTCTACCTGCGGTTCAACAACAACTACCGCACTACCGCACTGGACCAGATGTGGGTATCTCATGACCTGATTGGCGAGTATGTCAACCGCTATTTCCGAGAGCTCGACGCGATCACTACCGCTCCCTATTACCACAGCTACTTCTCTTCTGCTCAATCTTTGGAAGAAGACGATCCGGAGTACTTATCAAAGGCCAACTCTTTTCAGTCTGAGATGCAGAGCTTGTTGAATCTGACTACTTATTCCCACTCCGATATTTCCGATTTTATTATCTGGTCCGACAGCCAATACCTTTACTATTCTCTTTACAATGAACTTTGGTACTTTTCTAACCGCATCATCGCCGAGGAGCAGCCCTGGTATACCCATGCCATGGCCGGGAACGGCAAAACGGTTTTTACCCCCATCGCCCCTATGCCGGACCCGGCGGAGACGCCTGAAGCGGCCATTGATACGACTGCCTTTTATGTCGCAAGAAAGATCAACAACCTCCGCCAGCCGGAGCAAACCAGCCTGATTCTCCTGAATATGTCCTCCCGGGCCTTTGATGAGCATCTCAGGAGCATGGAACTTCTATACGATTCCTTTGTGGCCATCACCAATGAATGTAATGAACTGATCTATTCCAGCAAGCCTTTGACAGCGGGTACACTGCGGGAAGTCCTCAGCGGTTCGGATTTTCAGTACGGAGGTAATAACTGGAGCTGTATTTCCGCCGATTTGGAGGACTTCCCCTTGACGGTGCATGTTGCCTACTCTCTGGACGACATCAGCCGGGAAGCGGCTTCCCTGATCGTTCACGCGGTAATCATCTATGCGCTCTGCATGCTTCTGGCGCTGTGCCTGTTCGTCGCCTTCAACCGTTGGATCTCCCACTCCGCCGGAATGCTCCTGACCACGTTCTCCGAGCTGGAAACCGGAAACCTGGAGGTCCGCTGTCCACCGGTGGCCGTGCGGGAGTTCAACCAGATCGGAACATCCGTCAACGACATGATCGTCCGGCTCAATGAGAGGATTAAAAACGAATACCTATTGACCATCCGCCAGAAATCCCTCCAGCTCCACGCTTTGCGCTCCCAGATACAGCCCCATTTCCTCATCAACACGATTTACGGCTTCATCGCCCTGAACCAGATCGGCGAGACCAAAAAACTGGACGCCGGCTTTTACAGCCTGGCCCGTCTGCTGCGCTACGTGCTGAGCAAGCAATACTCCACCACCATCGGGCAGGAACGGGACTTTCTGGAGGATTATCTCAAATTGCAGCAGCTGCGCTTTGGAGAACGGCTCTCCTACCAACTGGACTGCCCGGAGGACCTGCGCTCCGTCCAGATACCCCGGCTGCTTCTCCAGCCCCTGGTGGAAAACGCCGTCATCCACGGAATCGAGCCCTGCGAGCACCCCTGCCTTTGCCGGGTGGCGGTATTCCGCCAAGAGGACCGGCTTCACATTCTGGTAGAGGACAACGGCGTTGGCGCGGACCCGGAGGAAGTGCGAAAAAAGTCCGCGGACGCCGCCCGGACTGACTTTCAGCCCCCGGATGAGGACTCTAAAATGTCCATTGGCCTGCACTATGTAAAACAGAGACTGAACATGTGGTCGGAAAACGCGGTTATGAACCTGACGTTTAGCGAGACGACCCGAGCGGAAATTCAGATCCCATGGGAGGAGGTTCACGATGAAGCTGTTAATCGTTGACGACGAGCCCCTGATCCATGTGTCTATTGAATACAGCCTGAAGGAGCTAGGGCTCGGGGATGTGGAGGTCCTGCATGCCTACACCGGTACGGACATGTGGAAATGTCTGGAGGAAAGCAGGATCGATGCCGCCTTGGTGGACATCCGCATGCCAGGGACCAACGGATTGGAGGCGATCGAAGAGGGAAAGCGGCGGTGGCCGGACACCTTTTACTACATCATGAGCGGCTTCAGCGAGTTCGAGTACGCCCGGGAGGCCATCCGGCTCAGCGTCACGGAGTACCTGCTCAAGCCCCTGGAGCCCAAGACGCTGGCGGCAGTCATCGCTCATGTGAAGGATGCGCGGGCCAATCAGGATAATCAGATCCGGGACACCTTCCGCGGCTGGCTGGCGGGGACCCTGCACCGTCACGACGTAGGATATCTCTATGCCAAGGGCTATGCCACCGCTCTGCTTTTGCTGACCTACGACAACCCCCAAAACGACAGCTGGATCCCGGCGTTTCTGTATGACAGCCATGAGCGCGTTCTCTCCCTTCCCTGCGATGAAGGGCTTTTGCTCCTGATATTCGCCCCGGACACCTCGCTGGTCCACGAAATCCTGCGCAAGGTCCCGAAGCGGGACTATCCAGCGGGTGTGACCTGCTTCGCCTCGCCGGTTTGCCGGGAGCCGGAGAAGCTGGCGGCTCAGATGCGCTTGCTTTTAGGGGCCTCTCCCATCCGTGTGTTCCGAGGACTGGGCGTCCGCTATGACGCAGTGCTGCTGGCCGAAGTGCCGGAGCAGGAGCTAGCCGCCGCCAAACCGTGGATTTCCCTGCGAGACAGTTATTTCCACTCCCAGTATGAGACATACGTTTCCCTCTGTTCCCGTCTATGCGCCTCCTTGCCGTGCGAGAACAGCGAGCGTGTGAGGTCGTTTCTGACAGAGGTAACGGGCGCGGCTCTCTCCGGCGCGCGGACGGTGGAGGATTTGACCCGCCTGCTCCGGCAGCGTGGAAAATCCCTTCTGTCGCAGCGTAAAAACGTCAGCAAGGTGGATGCGGCAGTGGCGTATCTGGAGGAAAATTTTTACCAGGACACCTCCCTGGCCTCTTTGGCGGCGCAGTTTGACCTGACCCCCAATTACCTCAGCACCCTGCTGAAAAACCGCTTGGGCATGAAGTTTACCGACTATTTGGCCGGGCTCCGTATCTCTCACGCCAAAAACCTGCTTCTGACAACGGCACTGTCCATTAAGGAGATCACCCAGCAGGTGGGGTATTACAGCGAGAGTCATTTTATCAAGGTCTTTCTGGAGCGGGAGGGCTGTACCCCCGCTGAATTTAGAAGCAGGGAAAAGGACCCAGGCGGAAATTAATCCGCCCGGGCCCTTTTCTAATCCGTATGAGGGATTGAGGAGGGTGGAATCAGGAGTAGAACTTCCCCGTCTCCTCATACATGTGCTCCACCGCATCCTCGGGGGACATGCCGCCGATGATGCACTCCTGCACGTATTTACCGACCACGTTGTCCTTGATTTCGGTGTACGCTTCGTCGAAGGGCATCTCCACATAGTAGTCCAGCTGGCCAACGGCGATGTCCAGGTAGGGATACTTGTCCAGCATCTCCTGGTAAACAGCGGAATTCAGCGCGGCGTCACTGGTGGGCAGGTAGCCGGTACCGGCGGCGTATTTCCCCGCCACATCCCCGCTGCACATGTACTTGATGAATTTCCAGGTTGCCTCGTTTTCCACGTCGCTCTTGCCGGTAAAGGCTACCAGATTGGACCCGCCGGGGATGGCGGCGTAGGTGACATCCTTGGGAATGTAGGCCACGCCGACTTCAAACTCGCTGTTGTCCACCAGGCTTCTGTACTGGGCGGAGCTTTGCATGGTGATGGCGCAGACCCCGGCCATGAAGGCGTTGCGCAGGGCGGAGTTAGAGGCGTAGTCGTCACCCTCGGGGATATAGAGGCAGCCCTTATCCATCATGTCCCGCCACAGCTGGAGGGGCTTGACGCCGGACTCGTCATGGAAGCCGATGTTGTTTCCCTCGTCGTTGTAGATCTGTCCTCCGGCGGTGAGCATCAGGGCCAGATAGTACCAGGAATCGCCCAGAGGGGCGCCGTAGCCGTAGACGCCGTCCTTGGTCACGGCCTCGGAGGCCGCCAGGAACTCGTCCCAGGTCTCGGGAGCCTTGCCAAAGCCCGCAGCCTTCAGTGCGTCCACGTTATAGTACATGACGGGAACGCTTCTGCCGTTGGGCAGGGAGATCAGCTGGTCATTGTAATAGGAGAAGTCCATCACGCCGGGATACATGGCGTCCAGATCGAACTCCGGGTCATTCTCCGCGAAGGGCATCAGGTCCAGCAGCATGTCCTGGGAGGCGTACATACCCACCCGGGTGATTTCCACCTGGACCACGTTGGGGGTATTGCCGCCCGCCGCCGCGGCCTGGAGCTTGGTGCCCGCCGTGGTGTAGTCGCCCTGATAGATGCAGTCCACATAGACCTCGCTCTGGGAGGCGTTGAACTCGTCCACGATCTCCTGGACCAGCTCGCCGGTGGAGCTGCCCATGGAGTGCCAGAACTCGATCTTCACCGGCCCATCGGAGCCGCCTCCGCCATTGCCGGCGGCGGCGTCCCCGCCGCTCTTTCCGCCGGAGCACCCGGCCAGCAGCGCTGCGCACATGGCGCAGGACAGCAAAATCGCAAACAGTCTTTTCATCGTAGTTCTCCTTTCAATTTGTGAGCTCCGTTTTCCGGAGAGGCTCATTCAGTAATTCCGTCAGCACCCGGCCCTGGGCCTGGGGCATCTCCGCCCCCAGGACAGCCGCCCAGGTGGGCGCCTCGTCGATCAGGCAGCCCTTGTCCAGTACCACGCCGGGCTTCACGGCGGGGCCTGCCATGTAGAAGGTGGGCTGGGGTCCCTTGTCCGGCAGGTGCCCGTGGGAGGACACCGCCAGCTTATAGTCCCGGTTGTCCGTGGGCTGGAGGAAATCGCCGGTACACTTGTTGCCGAAGGCGGTTCCCAGGCGGCCCTCGACGGCGTAGTCAAAGGGGCCCTCCAGGTGCCACTGCTCTTTCAGGATCTTCTTATCCAGAATCTGCTCGCAGCCATAGCGCTCATCCGCCACAAAGCCCTTCAGAATCTCCAGGACCTCCGCCCGGAGTCCGTCGTCCGCCGGGTCCGCCAGAACCACATGGGCGGAGAGCCCCGCAGAGTGACAGTAGGCCCGCCAGGAGGCCACAGGGCCGTTATCATCCAGCCGGATCAGGCCCTTTTCCCGGAGGATGACGTTGGGGTGAAAGACCTGCTTCACCGGCAGATGACCATGGTCCCCCACCACCGCGAAGGTAGTTCCGTCATAGATGCCCAGGCGTTTCAGCTGCTCCACAATACGGCCGAACCGCTCGTCACAGGCCAGCAGGGCCGCCTTGGCCTCTGGGGACCAGGTGCCGAAGGCATGGCGGGAGCTGTCCAGATAGGATAGATGCAGGAGGATAACCTCCGGCGTGTGGGCCTCGATGACCTCCTGGAGGCAGCGGACGCCAAACTCGTCCAGCTCCGGCTGGTACTTCCAGCGGAGGATGCCGCCGTACTTGTCAAAAAGGGGCCGGATGCAGGGGGAACAGACGGTCATGAAGCGGGGGCGGGAATTTCCCTCCGGGGTCTCCGCCCAGATCTCAGGAATGTTGTAGGCAATGTTGGGGTCCGCGCCGGTCACCGGCCAGTTGACCACGGAGAACCGGTAGCCCAGGGGGACCGCGGCGTCGATGAGGGTGGGGACTTTCAGCTCCTCCCGGCGCCAGTGCCAGTCCGGGTAGGGCTTTTCGATTTCCACCTTCTCGTTGTGATAGATACCGTGAACGTCCGGATAGCAGCCCGTCAGCATAGTGGCGTGGGCGGCGTAGGTCATGGCCGGATAAACAGACAGCATCTCCTTGATCTGAGAGCCCCTCTCCAAAAGCCCATAGAGATAGGGGCACTCTTTCAGCCACTCCATATCGTCATAAAACAGGGAGTCCACGGACAGAACAAATAGACGTTTCATAGTAAGCTCAGCTCTTTTCTCACTTGATGCCGGAATACACGAAGGCATTGCGGATTTTTTTGCTGGCCACGATGTACAGCCCCAGCATGGGCAGCACCAGCAGGAGGTTGCCCGCCATGATGAGGTTCCAGCGCTGGAGGTTGTCGGCGTCCTTCAGCAGGGCGATTCCGATGGGCAGGGTGCGCCGGGCCTCCTGGCTGGTCATGATCAACGGCCAGAAGTAGTTGTTCCAGTTGGAGATGAAGGACAGCAGGCCCAGGGTAATCAGGGCGGACTTCGCCATAGGCATCATGATTTTGAACATGATCTTGATGTCGCTGGCGTTGTCCAGCCGGGCGGCCTCGATGACCTCTCCCGGCACCTGCATGAAGTACTGCCGCAGCAGGAAGATGCCGAAGGGGTTGGAGATAAAGGGCAGGATCAGGGCGGAGTAAGTGTCCATCATGCCCATCTTGCTGAACATGAAGTAAACCGGCAGGAAGGTAATCTGCATGGGAATCATCTGGCCCAGCATCACCAGGGCGAAGAAGGCGGGCTTGGCCCGGAACTCATACTTGGAGAGGCTGTAGGCCGCCGGGACAATGATGAAGTACTGTAAAATGACCACAAAGACGCAGACGATGATGGAGTTGCGCAGGTACACGCCTACGGAGATGGTCTTGAAAACGTCGGTGAAGTTCACCCACTGAAGACTCTCGGGCAGCATTGTGGGCGGGAAGGCCAGGGTCTCCGCCAGGGTCTTGAAGGCGGTACTGATCATCCAGAAGAAGGGGAAGGCCATGATGAGTATCAGCAGCAGCTTCCCCACGCAGTCCAGGCCCCGCAGGCCGGCGTCCAGGGTTTTGTTCCTCTCTTTCATGTCGGTTTCCCCCCTTTATTGATAGTGTACCCGCGTCTTGCTGACCTGGAACTGCACGTAGGTAATCACGCAGACAAAGACCAGCAGGATCACGCCGGCGGCGCAGGCCTGGCCGGGCTTTCCATAACGGAAGGCGTACTCATAAATGTAATATACCAGAGTATTGGTGGAATTCAAAGGCCCGCCGCCGGTCATGACGCTGATGCTGTCGAAGACCTTGAAGGAGGCGATGGTAGCCACCACGGAGGTGAACAGGATGGTGGGCGAAATCATGGGCAGGGTGATCTTGAAGAAGGTCTTCAGCGCCGGCGTGTCGTCCATCTCCGCCGCCTCGTAGACGCTGGTGGGGATATTTTGCAGCGCCGCCATGATCAGCAGCACGTAGTAGCCCAGGCCCTTCCAGATGGTCACAAGGGCCACGGAAAACAGCGCCGTGTCCGGCGAGGCCAGGAAGGGGAAGGACTCGAAGCCCAAGGCGTTGAGCAGGATGTTCAAAAGGCCGTTCTTGGAGTCCATCAGCCACAAAAACAGGGTGGACACCGACACCATGGAGATAATGTGCGGGGTGAAGATGCAGGTCTGGACCAGCTCATTCAAGCGGCGGTTTTTCTTGGAATTCAGCCATGCCGCGATGACAACCGCCAGCACCATGGTCAGCACCACTGTTACGGCGGTATAAATCAGGGTGTTGGACAGCACCTGGTGAAAATCCTTGGACTCCAACAATGATGTGTAATTCTCCAGTCCCACGAACTTTGGGTCCTTCGTAATCAAGTTGCCGCCGAAGAGAGAACGGTAGATCAGGTAGCAGAGGGGATACACTGTGAAGATGAACAGCAGCACCACGGCAGGCGCCGCCAGGAGATATCCCTTCAGCCGTTCCTGACGCTCCGTTTTGCTCAGAGCTGTCGTTCCTCTCATTTTGACGGCCCTCCAAACACGGCGGAGACTGCGGCCCTGGCCTTGTCGTCAAAGGGCAAACGCACCGTATCCGCGCCGAAGAGGTACATGCTGGAGAACTCTACACCCATGGTGACCTTGACGGCATCCTCCATGTCCTCCTCGCTTTTGCACATCACCACGCCATAGGGCGTCTGAAGGGAGTAGATAATCTCAGAGCCCAGCATCTCCTTTGTCTGGATAGAGGCAGGAATATTGATGCCCGCTTCCACCGGATGGAGCCGGACCTTCTCCGGACGGAAGCCCAGCTTCATCTTCTCAGGCAGCTGGCCGTCCAGGATGTTGGTCTGGGGACTGCCCACAAACTGGGCGGTGTAGATGCAGTTGGGGTTGTGATACAGCTCCTTGGGGCCGGACTGCTGGACGATCTTCCCTTGGTTCATCAGCACGATGTCGTCCGCCATAGACATGGCCTCCACCTGGTCGTGGGTGACGTAGACGAAGGTGGTTCCCATGCGCTTGTGCATGTTGATGAGCTCCACCCGCATCTGGGTACGGAGCTTGGCATCCAAGTTGCTGAGAGGCTCGTCCATCATGAAAACCTTGGGCTGTTTGACCATGGCCCGGGCCAAGGCCACCCGCTGGCGCTGGCCGCCGGAGAGGTTGGCGGGCTTGCGGTCCAGGTACTCTGTCAGGCCCACGATCTCGCAGACATCGGAGATGCGGCGCTGGCGCTCCTCCTTGGGAATCTTCTTGTTGGTCAGGCCGAACTCGATGTTCTCCCGGACGCTCATGGTCGGGTACAGGGCGTAGTTCTGGAAGACCATGGAGATGTCCCGCTTCCCTGGCGGCACGTCGTTGACCCGGGTGTCGTCAATGAAGATATCTCCTCCGCTGAGGGTCTCCAGGCCGGTGATCATCCGAAGGGTGGTGGACTTTCCGCAGCCGGAGGGGCCCACCAGCACTGTAAAGGAGCCATCCCGGATCTCCAGGTTCAGGTTTTCGATCACCACCTCGTTCCCATAAGATTTTTTGACGTTTCTCAATGAAATAGAACTCATGCTGTCTCCCTCCTTTATTGTGTTTCGCAGTTTCATCATAACAGAAAGACAGGATTTTGAGGTTGTTGATTCCTCGAAACGAATTGCTGAATTCTACATTTTCCGTCATGTTGTCTTTTGTAGAAAACAGCAAAAGAATTGTAGAAGTCCACTATCTCATTCTTCTCCAGAAGCGCTATACTGGACCCTGCGATAGTAGAAGAATTTTATGGGCAAGCAAAGGAGTTATCGGGACATGGAGCATATTTCGGCCAGAATCATCCCCCTTGAGGGCGTCTTAAACGCAAGAGAACTGGGTGGTCTGCCGCTGCGAGGCGGCAGACAAATCCGGTCAGGCTGTTTAATCCGAGCCGGGCGCCTGTCGGGCCTGACGGCCCGTGACCAGGAACTGTTGGAGCATAACTGGCACATCCGGAACATTGTGGATCTTCGTGACCGCCAGGAGGCGGCGGAGTATCCTGACAAATCGTTAAAGAATGCCCGTCTGCACCGGTTACCTATTTTCCCGGATGGAAAGGAGGGCATTACCCGGGAGGACAACGGGGAGGAACCTCTTGACCGAGCTATCCACAGGGCGGAAACCTTTCGGGGCGGCGGTGCCCAGCGGCTTTTGCAGGAAATCTATCCTGATATGGTTCTGAATGAGTTTTGCGTGAGCAGGCTCCGGGAGTTTTTTCAGTTTCTTCTCTGCCAGGATGGCACACTGATCTGGCACTGCACCTCCGGGAAAGACCGGACCGGGCTGACCTGCGCACTGCTGCTGTGGATCCTGGGGGCCTCCTGGCACACGATCCTGGAGGACTATCTGCTGACTAACCGGCAGACAGAAGCGTACCGGGAGGACCTCTGCGCCCGGATGCTGGCCCGGGGAGCGGATGTAGAGACGGTCCAAGAGATGCGGGTTTTGGAATCCGTAGACCCCAGTTATCTAACAAGCTGCAAATCCGCGATTGCCAGTGCTTACGGCTCCATCGACTGCTTTCTTGAAGAGTACTTAGGATTGACACCGGCGGCCCAGGAACGTCTCCGGGAGAAATACACCGTTGCCCGAACCAGTTGACAGGCGAAAGGAACCCATATAAAATATAAATGGCCGGAAATTTTGCAAAGGAGTACCACTATGAAAATCGGAACCATCGGCACAGGGACCATTGTCCATGAGGTATTGAAGGGGGTTGCCGCCGCGAAAGGCGTTTCCTGCGGAGCGGTCTATTCCCGCAAATACGAGACTGGAGCAACCTTGGCCGGTCAATTCGGCGTGGAAACCGTCTATACGGACCTGCAAGCGCTCTTGAGTGACCCCCAGCTGGATGTGATCTATATCGCCTCGCCAAACAGCCTCCACGCGGAGCAGGCCCGCTTGGCCCTGGAGAGCGGGAAACATGTTCTTCTGGAAAAACCCTTTGCCCCTTCCCTACAGGAAGCGCGTGAGTTGTTTGAGTTGGCGGACAGGAAGGGCCTTTTTCTGCTGGAGGCCATTACCACCCAGTCCCTGCCTAACTACAAAACTCTGCGGGAGCTGCTGCCGGAGGTCGGGCGGGTGAAAATTGTCCAGTGCTGCTACAGCCAGTATTCCAGCCGCTACGACAAGCTGCTGAACGGGCAGGTCACAAATGTATTCGACCCGGCCTTTGCCGGGGGCGCGTTGATGGACATCAATGTCTATAATCTCTCGTTTGTCATCAGCCTGTTCGGGAAACCCCTGGAGGCTCATTATTACCCAAACCGCCACGAAAACGGGGTAGACGTTTCCGGCGTCTTAGTCCTGCGGTATAGAGATTTTATCTGCACCTGCGAGGGCGCCAAAGACACTTGGGGCGTGAATTCCGCGCAGATCCAAGGGGAGAAGGGATTCCTCTATGTAAAAGACGGCAGCAACTGGTTTTCTGAGGTTGTCCTGGAGACGAAGGAAACCGTCAATCGTTTCAATAACCAGGAGGAAAAGCTCCATTGGCATTATGAAGTGAGGGAGCTGCTGGAATTAATTCGTACAAGAAACAGTAGTGAATATGAACGGCGCAGACAGCTGACCCTGGATGTTGTGGAAATATTGGATCTTATAAATTCAAGTTCTTTATAGTGAAGTGCACTCATTATCCACTCCGTCAAAGGTCATTATTTATACATTTCCTTGCTCGATTTAAAAGGGCACAAGTTTCAAATGTTCCTACAGCATTCATGGTTTACATTGTATCATTTCAAAGCTGTAAAAACGTTTTCAAAGTAGGTTGGTGTCTTTTACCGGCTTGTAATAAGGATATGTGATAATACAGCCTGACGATAATAAACGGTATAATTACCTGGAAATTGTAAGGAGCTCGAAACACCGGTACCTGTATTAGGTGCTGTTCATATAAAAGGATTTGTGATAGAATAGAAGAATGAAGAAAAGCAATATGAGCAAATCAAAGACTGTTTTCCCAAGTAGCGAAAACCATCACGTGAACGTGTTGAATTTGGCACGTGATCTATGTCCGGGTGAACCGCTGGGCCAAAAAGGGTGTGCTGCAAGCTGCCTTTCTGCGTTTGCAGTAGCCCGGTATCATCAAAATCCAAGTAAACGTAATGAGCCTTGATTCCACCTGTATCAAGGTTCATCCAGATGGAATGGGCGCTTTGAAAAAAGTGGACCACAGTCCGTTGGCAGAACGCGAGGCGGATGGAACACCAAGCTTCATATGGTCGCCGCATCTGATCGGGATGGAGTAACATTGGCGTTATCCACGGGGAACTGCGGTGATGCCCCGGAAGGCCGCGCTCTTTTGTGGCAGCTTGGTCCGGTCGGCCGCCCGGTTTATCTGCTGATGGATCGGGCCTATGAAGGCGATAAGACGAGAGCTTTGGCTATGGAACTTGGTTACACCCCTGTGGCTCCGCCAAAAAGCAGTCGCAAAAATCCCTGGGATTATGATAAGCAGCTGTACAAACAGCACAATCGGGTTGAGAGGCTTTTTCGCCGTCTCAAGAGATTTCGCCGCACTTTCACTCACTATGATAAACTGGATATCATCTTTTTGGCGTTTGTTTATTTTGCTCTTATTGTGGAGGACCTGAATTTGGCCCCGCTGGACAATTCCAGTATTGTTCTGATTGAGTATAAGGACAGCGCGTATAAGGTCCTTGATTTTAAGGACTTGAGCTATGCCCAGAAGGCGCAGGAGGAAATGGCGAACCCGTCGCCGGTGGAGGTTTATTTGACGGTCCATGCCGAAACCGTGGCGGACGCGGCGGGGGGAGGGGTTCCCATGAACAACGCGGAGGGCGTTCGGATTACCTTTGATGGCAGCGCGTTCAAAGTCCAGGTGCGGTAAAGGACTGCGCTCCGGATTTCTGCCTGTGGCGGAATATTGACTGAAAAATCGTGTTTCGTGTCCAAGGGCGCGGCTCTACTTGGTTCATGTCCGGCGTGACCGCGCAGCGTGAACCGATGGAGCCGCGCCTTTTTGCGAGGACGATAAATGCGGTGATAGGACACCTCCTTTTTCGGAAGCTTCTTGACAAATCTCGACAAAACAGGTAGTATGAAGCAAGTTATTCCCACGAGAGAGAACGGAGGGGTATTATGGAGGATCTGTATACCGGGCTGGAAGCCGCTGGAGACGAGGAACCCATAGAACTGGCCAAGGAGGACACGCCATCCCCGACGCCGGAGGAGAGCGGCTTTCTGATGCTATCCCGTGTGCAGGATACCCGACCCCGGCATCTGGACGGCGGCAGAACCGTCCTGCGGCCCAGTCTCCCTTATGATGAGACCTGCCGGATTGCCAGCTGTTTTTTGGACCTGTACATTGGCGCCCGATACGCTCCGTCTCCCTCTGTCCCCGGCTGTCTCTGCCATGCCACTGTTATCTACGGCACCGTGAGCCTGACGGCAGAGGGCCAGACATTTCAGCTTTTGGAACGGGACGCGCTTCGTTTTGCGGCGGACCGGCCCTATCATTTTGAGAACATGTCCAGTGGCACGGGACGGCTGCTGTTGGAATATCAATATCTCCGGGGACATATGTAAGGTCCGTATTTTTCTGGACACTGCTGAGCGAGAAGCGAATGGTGGATTGCGGGTTTCACGTGAGCCGCGTATTGGACATCCTACGCGAGAACGCTTTTTGAAAGATATACCGATAATAACTACGCGCGATAACCAATTCAGCAGAGCAGAATTTATATTGCTATATGGCATATTCGCTTTTACAGACGGCTTTCGTGCGGTTAATCTGTGGGCATGGTTTTGGATTGTTATACTGTTTATAGCATCTGGTATCATGGGTAAGAACAAATGGTATGGATGCATAGGTGGTTTGATGATTGGCTGTGTATTGATTTATTATGAGTACACAACCCACAGACAGGTCATTGATATGGAAGAACCCTGGGGAATAATCCTTTGTACCTATTACCTGCTAAGCGGTGCTGCTGCTTAAAAAAAGACCAAGAGATAATTTCTAATTTTGATAAAATGGTAAAGCGAACCGGCCGGCGTCTTCTTGATGCCGGCCGGTTCTTATGAGAAAAGAGAGGGGATAGCTTTTGGGGTTCGTCAGGAAAGCGGCTTACGTAAACTTTTCAACGCGTTGGGAAAGCAGCAGTGCCAGCGACAGTTTCAGCAAATCCGGAAGGATAAACGGAAATACGCAGTATCCCAGGGCGGTCAGAACCCCCATGGGCTTTCCCATCTGGGCATAGAGGACCAGATACCAGGCGGTGCCGAAAGCGTAGCAAACTGCCATTCCCAGTGCGCCGGCGGCGATTTTCACGGCCAGGGTATTTCCCAGTTTCGCTGTCATCAGCCAGTAGAGCAGGGCGGTGAAGAAAAAGCCCAAAATATAGCCGCCGGTGGTTCCCAGCAGTACGCCGAGGCCTCCCCGGAAATTGCTGAATACCGGCGCGCCCACGGCGCCCAGCAGTAAATAGGCTGTAATGGCATAGGTTCCCCGCTTTCCTCCCAAGGCAAACAACGCCGCGAATATGGCAAAGGTCTGCATGGTAAACTGAATGAAAGGCGCGGGAACGGGAACGGAGATCCAGGCACAGACCGCCATCAGGACGGTAAAGAGGGCGATGAGGGTCAGGTCTTTGGTCCGCAGCTGGGGAGCGGTTTGTTCGGGCATGGTAATTCCTCCTTGTTGTATCTTTCCGGTCCAGCATACCGTATTTTCCCTTGATTGTCAACTGTATTTTTTAATTGGTTTACAATTTTGAAAATCGTTGGGGAGGGGCTTTGGCCCCTCCCCAGTAAAAAACACCTGAGAGCGCTTATATTTCCGTGTGCTGGCACAGCTCCCGGGCTTTGACCTGGATGGCCTTCAGGTCCTCAAAGGTAGCCGGGCGCTTTTGAACATCCCGCAGCAGCGCCGCCGGATGAAAGATGGCGGTCATCTGAATGCCGTCCCGCTCAAACCACTGGCCATGCTCCTGGGTGATGCGGAAGTCGTTTTTTATGATGGACTTGGCGGCAATCCGGCCAAGGCAGACGATTATTTTAGGGCGCAGCAGGGCCGTCTGGCGGCGGAGCCAATCAATGCAGGCATCCTGTTCCACGTTCAGCGGGTCCCGGTTCTGAGGCGGACGGCATTTGACGATAGATCGGAAGAGCGTCGTGTAGGGAAAGAGTGTGGCAGTATGTGTAGATCT